>JAJYRT010000179.1:1426-3499 GCA_021793945.1 Thermoplasmata archaeon | reverse complement strand
GGATTAAGATATTTGAGAAACGTGGGGAGGGGCACTCCCGAATTAACGCCTCTGGAAATCGATACCTCCGTAACCGACCTGCCCAGAGGCGGGAGGTAACTCAAAGGGTGGAATTGGGATCGAGTATGGCCGGTGAAGCAGGAACCTCCTACCTTAGGGTGGAGAGGATGTCGGTTTCTATGAAACCTTCAGTTCAAGCAATACGGAGTCAACTACCCGTGACGGAAAGGGCTTGTTACTGGTCTCCCCCATACCCGTAGGCATGAATTCATTGAACCGCAACGATTGCCTGGTTGACTTTGGTTGCGAACCTCAGGGAGCTATTAACTATTTTACGCCCCGGCAGCTTGATTCCAGCAAAGGACTTGAGGCATGTATCCCCTCTCCTCGCGGAGAACATGCCACTGGAACCAATGTGTTCTTGCGAACCGTCCAACTTAACCGTCTTACTCTTCAGGAGAGTGCCTTACCATTTCAGGTATGGACGACACACAGGATGCAGAGTGATAAGAAACCCTCGTTGAGGGAAGTCCGTGTATCTCCATGCTGAAGCATTGTAGTTTTACTGTTTCCCTCAAACTCCCAACAAAAATTATAACTATTCTCCGCCAAAAGATCACTGATTCGGATTGGTCAAGGTTATCAGCGCGTTCTCAATGAAAAAAGGAAAGTTATATCTATTATATTGTCATTCTGAAATAACAGAATAGTCGTGTGGGACTGACGTTATTTGAACAGGCAATCTATATATGGTATACGCGAGACCGCGAGAAGTTCGGGAAGATCCGTATTCAACGCTCAGGAACTTGCAAATCTCATAGGCTCGCGGAAAGAACACGCAACTGTGTATATGTCCAGGCTTGTTGCCAGACATCTCGCCACGAAGCTCATAAGGGGAAGGATCAGTTTCTCGGACAACGATCTCGTGATCGCAACACAGCTTTACGAACCGTCCTATGTGTCACTGGATTCAGCCCTGCTCTTTCATGGATTGAGGAAACAGATCCCAAGGAACGTACAGTGCGTTTACACTGGAAACTCCCTTGTACTGCATCGCTATGGAATAGAATATCACAAGATAACCAGCGCACTATTTTTTGGATTCAGTAGGTATGCACTTGGAGACAGTTATGCTCTGGTTGCCGATCCTGAAAAGGCGCTTATGGATGGATTCTACCTTGGCTTCTATACATTCGACGACCTTGTGGAGTTTTCCGGCAGTCTCCGCTTTGATACACTGACGAGGCAAATGAATAGGTTCAATGGCAGAGGTAGCAGAAAAGTGAAGGAGGCATTGGCATTATTGACCGCAAGCAGCTGATTGAGATATCAAATCTCAAGAAGCTCAGGCCCTGGCAGCAGGAAAAGCACTACATACAGGCTATCATGCTGACCATTCTTTCGAACTTTCCGATAGTATTCAATGGAGGGACATATCTATGGTTTTTCGGAGGACTGGACAGGTTCTCCGACGATCTTGATTTCACGCAGAATGGAAAGACCGCACTTAAGATTCCAGGAATAGTATCAAGAGACCTTGAACTGTACGGCATCGAGAATGAGATGAAAATCTTGAAGGACGACGATAACGGGCTTTCATTCAGGATAGCTGCTTCGGGCCCTCTGCATACTCGTGATAAGGATCGATGCTTTGTGTACGTGGAAGTCAGCAGGAGAGAACCCGTAATTCTTAAGCAGGTCTCGCTGAAGCTTGACTTTCCTGAGTATCAATTGCAGGTTCACAGAATTCCCGGAATGGCACTGCAGGAGGTTGGTTCCGAAAAGGTCAGGGCCATATTGACACGAAAGAAGGCAAGGGACATTTACGATCTATATTATCTCGTTACAAGGAAGGGAATTGGATTCGATCAGCAGTTGATAGATGAGAAGTTGAGGTTTTATCAAAGGACTTTTACGGCTCAAGAGTTTGTTGATCAGCTTGAATCAAGAGAGAAACAGTTCAAAAAGGAACTTGTGGGAATAGTATTTGGAGAGTTACCGGAATATTTCCAAGTGGTTGAGACGCTGAGGAAATGGGTCCATGAAACTGGAAAGTAGACGCAGGGTCAATTT
>JAJYRT010000179.1:0-1326 GCA_021793945.1 Thermoplasmata archaeon | reverse complement strand
AAACTTATTCTTAACCTGCTGACCTGGAAGAGGTATGATAGATTAACCGGAGATATACTTTAATATAGCTATGGTTGATTGACTATAATGAAAATTCCATTGGCAAATCAACTGAAGAAAAGGCAGCAGGTTGAAACCGCGTTTCTGCAGGATGAAATCATACGAATCATATATTTAACCACTGAAGATATGATTTTGCATGGCGGGACGGCCATATGGAGATGTTATTCTGGCAAGAGGTTTTCGGAGGATCTTGACTTTTACTCATTATCATTCCCAAGTCTCACTAAACAGTTTGAAAAAAGGGCATTATCTCAAGGGCTCAAAATAACAAAAATGAAGGATACTGGCAACATTATATTTTCCACGGTTTCAAATGGCAAAACAAGCGTGAAACTTGAGGTAAATCACGCCAGGAAGGTAGATGGAACAATCTCCACGTACGAGCTCGCAGACGGTACAGAAATAGAAATATTGAGTCTCACGCCTGATCAGTTTATCGAAGAGAAAATTGATGCATACAATGACAGACGTTACATTAGAGACCTGTACGACATTTACCATCTGGTTAAATCATGTCGTATACTGGAATCTACCCGAACAATACTCAGGCAATTTTTGCAGAATATTCAGTACCCTCTGGATGAACCCATTCTCAAGTCAATCGTTTACATGGGACTGGCGCCAACCTTTGATCGCATGATTAACGAGATAGGGAGAAACATTGCATGAAGTTCATGAAGCAGTTTACAGAGGAGTTCAGCAAAAAGCCAGCCTTTGGAATTGATGAAGTTAAAACTTTCATTAGGAGAAGAAATGCATCTGAAGGATACCATAAACTTCTGATTCAGAACATGCTCAAATCAGGTCGAATTTACAAAATAACCAGGGGGGCCTACACGTTCTATGATGAAGTACAATATGCCGGATTTGCTTTTCCACCGTTCTACTATGGCCTTGAGGATGCCCTTTCATTACGGGGACTATGGGAACAGGAAACCAACCCTGTTATTATAACGCCAAGAAAAGTGAGGAGTGGGATCAGACAATTCGACTCCCGCAACTATCTCGTGAGGCGAATAAAGAGGAAGATGTTCTTCGGCTACACGCTATTGCAATATGAACAATTTTACATCCCGGTATCTGACATAGAAAAAACCTTGATCGATCTGGTCTATTTCGACATAAGAGTACCAGATGAAGTTATTTCCACCATGATCGGGAAACTGAATCGGGAAACTTTCAATAGCTACCTGACGGAATTACCGCAATATCTCTCAAACCGGATGAGAATTATTGTTCATAAAAAGAAGTGGTGAAGCAATA
>JAJYRT010000178.1 GCA_021793945.1 Thermoplasmata archaeon | reverse complement strand
ACTATTTTGTCTCAGAAATATGAAAAAGATGGGGGGATTTGGATCGAAGGACTCGAAATGCTCAAATCCCTGGATGGAGTAAAAACGCATGAACACAGGGAATGGATCCCCATACTTAAGAACTCACAGGATATGGATGCACTCGCAATACAGTTAAAAGAAGTGCTGAACCAAACCCCCAATATTCATGGTTTTATGTTAAGAGGCCATGGGCTTTATACATGGGGGAAAACCATTCAGGAAGCAAAAAGACACGTAGAAGGCATAGAATTTCTTCTTGAAGTTCATGGCAGAATGGACTCACTCAAACCAAAGTAAAAGAAGGCAAACAAAAGGTGAATAAATGGTATTGATTAGAATCCCGGACGAAAACAGAAAAATTGACGATCCAAAAGAAGCAGCAGTATATCTTTCAAGGTTAGGCATTACCTATGAAAAATGGAGCACAGAATACCCGGTGGACGGTTCATCTACGCAGGAAGAAATTCTTTCCGCATATTCAAAAGAAGTGCAGGACCTTAAAAAAAGTGGGGGCTACACCACAGCTGATGTCATTAACATAGATGATGGAACTCCCGGTCTTGATGATATGCTTAACAAGTTCAACAAGGAACACTGGCATAGTGAAGATGAGGTAAGATTCACAATAGCAGGAAGAGGAATATTCCACATACACCCTGAAAATGGTCCTGTGATAGCTGTAGAGGTTTCCAGAGGAGATCTTTTAAGGGTTCCATCAGGTACAAAACATTGGTTTGATCTTTGCGAGGATCGGAACATAAAGGCAATACGGTTATTCCAGGATAAGTCCGGCTGGACTCCTTACTATGTTCCAGAAGGTGTTGAAGGACAATATCAGCCAATTTGTTTTGGCCCCTCCTATGTACGGCCGTAACAAGGTATGGAATGAAGCCAGAATATTCCGGAATAAAAGCTGTTCTTCTTGATATCGAAGGAACAACAACGCCTATAGATTTCGTATACAAGACTCTTTTCCCGTACGCAAGGGAACAGGTTTATGATTTTGTCCTGAAAAACGGCATTGATCCCAAAGTTAATCAGATACTTGAAAAACTGCGAAAATCCTATAACAAAAATGAAGCAGAAGGAAAAGAGCCTGAGGAATGGTTAAAGGGGGATTATGTCAGTATGTGCAATTCTGCAGCCAAATACCTATCATGGCTAATGAAAATGGATAGCAAGGATTCCTGCCTGAAAGAAATGCAGGGACTCATTTGGGAAAAGGGTTACAAAAGTGGCCAATTGCACGGCGAAGTTTATTCTGATGTACCTGATGCATTTGGAAAATTCCAAGAAGAAGGGAAGATAATTGCAATATATTCTTCTGGAAGTGTTTTGGCTCAAAAGCTCATCTTCAGTACAACTGTTTATGGCGATTTGACACAGCATATCTCAAATTTCTTTGACACGGGGGTAGGAAACAAGAGGGATCCGGAAAGTTACACTGTAATTGCAAATCTATTGGAGCTTGAGCCGAATGAAATTCTCTTTCTTTCAGACATATTGGAAGAGGTCCAGGCAGCACGCTACTCCGGCATGGTTTCATTACAGGTAATCAGAGAAGGACACAGTACAAACAAAGATCCTTCAGCGATGAAAATTTCCGGCCTTATGGAACTTTTCAGTTGATTATATTTTTTTAGCTCTCAACTCAATATTGAACGAATAAATATGATACATTGAGGAAATGTTTAATTAATTTGTAAGTAATTTGTTGATATCGATGGAAAGATTCAACTTTACCTTCCTGGTGGTTCTGAATAGGACAATTTCTTTGAATGATATTTTGCCTATCATGACTGGAAAGATTAAATCTGTTAACCCCACCGAAATTGTTCCTGTCATAGGCCCACTATCTGGTGGCTTCAACGCATCATTCTCCTCTGGTTTTCTGCCTATAGCAAAATTCGGAGACTACGAAATTGAGGCAGGTAATTTCTCCTACAACAGAGATGCTGTGAGAGGAATCTTTCAGGTCAGGAAATTAGACCTCACCGAAGCTGATAAGGCTATGGAGATTGTGAACACATTATATTCGGTTATAGATCAATCAGGAATCGCAAATTCCATAATGCATAATGAATTCAATATAAGTTATATTGAACAGGGCAGAATAATGAAACCTGTTAACTTGAATGTTGATAAGCTCGATAGTATGAAAGCCCCAGCTCAATTTGGCATAAGATTGTATGAAGGTAATTTAGACAGAACTGACATAAGGTTAATGCCCTGGAAAGAAATAAAATTGGAACCTTCGATACAAATTCCATCTAACTTGGTCATCAGTTGCGTTTATAGGACCATAGAAAAAATCAATCAAGATATGATTAATGGTGTATTATCAGACATTAATAAGTTAAAAGATGCCTACTCAATTCAAATGAAGATGGGTGAGTGACATGAACATTGGAGACGAATACTTTCAGCAAAATGGCACAGGTGCCATCGATCAACCGTATCCAACAGAGATTCCTTCGTCTACCATACCATATAATGAATATTATGCATCGTATAACCAAAATGAATATGTTCCCGTTGAATCTAAACCCAAACTAATTATCCAGAGAAGAAGGGACAATATTTCCGGTTTTATGCCTTTTAACAAACCGAGAATCTGGCGACCAGCATTCCAAGCTGGATCTGAATATGGAGATCTACCTTTCAAAGATGCTGCAAGTATTCAGGGAGACACTGTTAACGAAATAAGTGAATTGGCTTTCAACTTCATGACAGGTGAGACTCTTGAAAACCTTAAGGAGAAATACACAGATAAACTAAACGCGATCCTTGACATTATACAAACCCTCAATACTAACAGGGGCGGTAAAAATACTCCGGAGTTGGTCTATTCCAAGGATGAAGATGATGATTCGTTCTTCTTCAGGGTAGTTGTAGAAGATACGTCCAATATTGATTGGGAGGCACTGAAAGACCGTTTTTACGAAATGGCAGAAGTGTCAGGTCTTGACTTGGGGGTATTTGGTCTGGTCGCATTAGATAGGTTATAGGAAGAGGTATCTGTTGGCTTACGACAATCTTAATCCTTTGGAATATTTGGAGTGGCTGGATAATATCCTAAATAAGAATGGGAATCTTAGTGACGTTATGCTGCGGCGATTCATAAGCTCTGTATATTTTTGTGTTTTCAATTATTTTGCAAGTGAAATATTCGAGAATGGTAATACTAATTGCAAGAAAGAAAACATGGGATCAAACTGCATGCAGGATTTTATTTCTCGAAGGTCATATAGATTGATAGATGATTGGAACACAATTTATTCTTCACGCAAGGCAGTTGATCACTACCTAAAAAACCCTGCCTCCTGGAAAGAGGGGAACAAGAAAGTTTCTTTGGAAATAAATTCGGAAAGGTTAAAAAAAGTTATAAAAAGCTCTAAAAATCTAATAAGTAAAATCAAAATAAATTCTTAATTGAAACACGAGTTAGTAAAACATTTTTCTGCGAATTTATCAGATATATATAGTGCCGGGATCGGG
>JAJYRT010000177.1 GCA_021793945.1 Thermoplasmata archaeon | reverse complement strand
GATGTGCTCGAAATGCGGGAACATCAGGCGTGATCTGAAACTATCGGATCGTATATACCATTGCAACGTATGCGACCTGATCATTGATCGGGACCTTAATGCAGCAATAAACATCCTGAACATGGGATTTATAAAGGTAGGGGAGGTCATTCCCGAATTAACGCCTGTGGAGAGCGCTACGGCGGCGGAACTCCTTAAGGGAGGTCTTCGGGTCGCCACTCTATTAATCAGGAACCTCCAACCCTTCAGGGTGGAGAGGATGTCAGTAACCAGGTTTCCCCTAGATTCACCTCTCTACTTCAATCCACAAAGTCCTGAAAATCCAGAGAGTTCAGAGAAGTCTGATCCTCGCCAGACTCATAGTATCTCCTTAATTTTATGGCTTTTTCAATGATGTCTAAGGCGTCATTAATTCCTAAAAGGTCCGGCTTAACGGAATTACCTCATTTTTTCGAGAGCTAAAACGCATGATAAATAGGTTCCATATCGGATCAGATCTCTCAGGTACCCCTTTTGAAATACCTCGAAATGTATTATCAAAATTTATTCAAAACTTTTGAACTGCTTTACCATCCACAGACACCCTTATGGGCGAGAATCCTCCTGCGCTAATTTCCACCAAATGTTTTTCGGTGTTCCCAACGTCAAAATGGAATTTCTTAGGCGCGGGTGAATAATGGTATTCATCCGTAACCCTTACACCGTCCAATTCTATGGTGAGATGTTTCATGAACAGGCTCCAGTTAACTACAATCTGATGCTTTTCTGTCTCGCCAATCTCTAAAATAACTTTTGCCATTCTTTCCACCGCTACTAGTTAGAACGAAAACGTGCAACAACTATTAAATCTTGATAACTGTGGATCAACTTAAAGCATTCATATAAGTTCATTTTTTTATGCTGCGTTTCGTTTACGATTCCTGCCTCTCAGTCCCCTAAATATTGATTTTTGAGACCCTCACATGAATAACTATGCTAATCTGATAATCATAAACATCAGAAATTCGTATATGGCAACTCCTGGAGCAGCTGCAACAAGCTGAAATTATAAGGACTTGCAATTCATAAACGTTTTGTGGAACCGAGACTTAACGATAACCTGGGAACCACAATTGTTTTTCTATGAACATCAGTATATTAGCTAATCTCAGTCTGTAGGGTGTCGTTTATAATATTCGAAAGGTTTATGCTTCGTCATTTCTTTAGTAATCAAAGGGCGAAAAGCGCGTGACGAGAGACAAGGCTGGTTTTGGATCAAATTGGGTTTTCAATTACAAGGCAGCCTTCATCTGGTGGATATCGCTTTTTGTGGCCTTTGGTCCTGTTTATTGGATCCTTTTTGACAATACATACAACAGTACGTTTTTCCCAAACAATCCCTTTGCATAATCTATGTTTCAAGGACTTTTCATAGCATCATTCACTACGGGCATAATGAAACTTGCCTATGTGATTATGAAAAGAAGAGGCATTGTGAACTGAATTCATTTTATGAGCTTCAAAATAATTTTATAAAGCCCTTTGTGCATGGTCAATTTAATTTCCGCACAATAATATGTCGAAATACATAGCTGGAGGTGATATGGAATCACGGAGAGCGAATCAATAACAACCAGTTTGGAAGAGGCCCGGCGGCTTTTCATAGCAAAGCAGCATCTGGTGGATGGAAACCCGGTCAGCGATTTTAAGCAACGGCTAATCACGCTTATCAGGGACATAGGATACATACAGTGGGACCCAGTTTCAATCCTTGCTCCTTCACACTTGATTTCTATCTGGAGTCGCCTGGGCAGATTCGACATCTCTGATCTGGAACAGCTGCTGTGGAATGACAGGAAGATATTCTTGCATTGGACTCCAACTGCAGTTCTTGTTTCAACAGAAGACTATCCAATCTTTTATTCCTTAATGAAAAGGTATCCAGAATCACTTGGAAATTCATGGGCATCTCATATCAAGCCGGCAAAAGAATTCCTCGAAAGACATGCAGACCTTAGGGAGGTTGTTATGGCCACTCTCAAATCTGGGCCAGCTGATGCCCGCATGTTCAAGGGAATTGGAAAGAAGGTTAAAAGTAGTGATGGCTGGTCTTCCGGGAATGAAATTACCACACTTCTCTACCACCTTCACATGTGCGGCGAAGTGATGGTTTCCGGCCATAATGCAAACCAGAATTTATGGTCATTGACCGACGCCTTTCTACCAAGCTGGGCTGAGAAAAAGGAATTAAGCATACAGGAACTTGAAAGCCTGACCGCTCTGAGATCGCTCAAGGCTCTTGGAGTCGGATCTGAGTATGATATAAACCGATATTTTGTCAGGGGGAGATACATACAACTCTCAAGCACATTGGAACAGCTTCAAGACAGCTCAAAAATTGTCAAGGTAAAAATAGATGGGGAAAGGCGAGGCAGGAAGTCATACATTCGTAGCGAAGACATCAAGCTTTTGGAGTCTATCGAAAAGGGTGTTTATGAAGGTCATTTACGGTTGATTTCGCCATTTGACAATATCCTATCAAATAGGGAACGTGCAAAAACAATGTTCAATTTTGAGTACACCCTTGAACAATTTTTACCCGTGGAAAAACGCAAATATGGTACCTACGTTCTGCCCATACTTTTTGGTGACAGGCTTGCTGGCAGAATAGACGCAAGTCTTGAAAAGAACCTACACCAGCTTAACGTCAATTCAGTTTACGCGGAGCCAGGGTATGAATCTGACCCGGATATACCTTCCAAGTTGGTTGAAGTAATTCAGGAGTTGGCCGATTTTCTCGATGCTGAGAAAGTATCGTATGGAAAACGTTTACCGGAAGGATGGGCACGGTTTCTCAAGTAAAGACCGCGTTCCCGTAATGTACTGCGTATTGGCCAGAAGCAGATGTATCACCTTTGAATGGTGAGTCTTACCGGCCCTCCTCATTATAAATTTTCGTTCATCCATAAATAAAGCGGAATTGAAGAATTTTCGCTAGACCATAATGAACAATACCTAGAATGGAGGGAAACTATCTTAATAGGAAAGCATAAGTGCTTTAAGGAAACATTAGGCAAGGTTGACAAGCGCGTCTACGACCTCGCCGGGTTTCGTGATCATAGGGTAATGCCCTGATTGTATGATCCTGTACTGCCCATCCAACTGATTCAGGTACTTGCGATCCTTATCACTGATGTCTTCGCCCTCTTTCATGCAGAATATGTATGATTTCTTCGCATTGTCCACCTTCTCTGTTATGGTGATGGGGTCAAAAGCAAGTTTCAATGGCCATGGAGTGATCTTCGAAAGGAACCATTTCCTGTCATCTCCGGTCACGTCATAAGCTATTTCACGCATAACTGCTTCGGTCATGGGATATTTCCAGCCACCGCCGCTTCTTTCGCTTTCCTCGATCATCTGTTTCACATCTTCCTGAGACTCGCTTTCTTTACCACCCTGTGGCGTGCGTATCTTGCCAGGTATGAAAGCATCGACGAAGAACAGCCTCTGTATCCTTTCAGGAATCCTGTCATAAACAGCAGAAATCACTT
>JAJYRT010000176.1 GCA_021793945.1 Thermoplasmata archaeon | reverse complement strand
GTTCCAGCGAGCCTTGCAAGAATGGTTGCGGAGCAATATTTTGAAAGAGCAAGGTCTATGGCTTTCCTTGCACCATCAGAAGTCAGGTTTCCCTTTATGGTGAAGCTGAAATCCACTGATCTGAGAACCATGGGATCTGTATCAAACCTGTCCCCTTCCAGTTTCAGTTGGAAGTCGCTGAGATCCAGGTGCATTTTTTTCAATATTGAGAGGATGTCGGCGCTGGCGCACGACCCCATTGCAAGCAGCAGAACCTGGTTAGGGGAGTAACTATTCTTGTTAACTGATAAATTATTGTAGATGGATATCTGTTCCTTGCCGACATCCATTGAAACCATCCCGTATTCGGCGTCAAACCTGAGGGAGGCGTTTATGTTCATCTCAGCACTTCCTCACTCCAGGTTTACCTTCTTAAGGGATCTTCCCAGGGCTTTCAGTGCCTCCATTGCGGCAGTAAGGCCGGAAGCGACTTCCTCATCCTTCATCATTGACAGCAATTTCAGGATAGACATTGGCTTAGGGTTCCTTGCACCATCCACCATCGATTCTGTTACGTCATCCAGATTGTAAAGAATGCTCTGTACAGTGTCTGATGTACTATCGCGGGAAAAGGCATAGGCAAGCCCGCTGAGAGTGCCGACAGATTTTTTGAGTAGCAGCATAAGTTCCTTGGAGGAGAGTAAAGATACAACCGCCTCAAAATCACCTGGGGTGTATTCGTCAAGCAAGCGGTTCAAAGCAGCTATTGCTCCGGAACTTGTAAGTTTCTGAAGCGTGCCAATAGCGGTAAGCATGAAGTTCCTATTTCCCAGTATTTCCTTAAGAAACGGTTCAAGATCCAGGTCCTCTTCATCAATTTTCTTAGAATTTTCTTCTACCATTTATTTCACCTCAGAATACTCCTCTTATGGCTGCTGAAAAATACGTTTCTGTCGACGTCATGTTCAATATATGATCAGTGAAGCTCCCCTCTGATACTACGGGAGGCCTGGCATAATTGGAAAAAGCAGTAATTGATTTTCCATTACCCACAAGTATTGAGGAGATTGAGCTTCCATCATAGTTGCTTTCATAGTAAGCTCCAGACATCTCGTGTGCAAGCATCTTTGCCAGATATCCAGCCTGATAGAGGGAGGAGCCAATACACTTGAGGACAGGTGCGTCATTACACTCCCCTATTGCGTACACATCCCTATAACCTTTCAACGAGAGCTTTGATTTATCCACACTGACGAGGCCATTTTCGCCAACCAGGCCGGATGCCACAAGCACCTCTTCTGGTGAGGAGGGGGGCGAGAGAACGAGGAGATCGTACTTGATTGCCTTTCCATCTGCTGATTGTATTTCCCTGTTCTTCGAGCTTATTCCAGATATATCAAAGTCGCTGTGTATCTCAAATCCAAGTGACTTCAGTCTGGAATCAAGTGAGTCGACGGCAGCGTAATCACCTTTCGGGGGAATGAAGTGGAATTTCGTAGCCCCTTCCAGTTTCTTGTTTGTAATCAATTCGCTGAGCAGGAATGCAAATTCGTATGTCAGATATGGATTCATCCTGCTTTGTGAGATATTGCCTATCACAATGTTACCTCCCTTGAACTGATCAATATACTCCTTCAACTCCTGGGCATGCTGGAGGTCATGAAAATGCTTTGCCTCCCCCACGTAACCGGGCAATCCTTCCGGAAAAATTTTACCCCCAAGGGCAAGGACAAGAAAATCATAATCATAGGCTTTGCCAGATTTCACTGAAACACTCTTGTTTGCAGCATCTATCCGTATCACTTCATCGTGAATGTACGAAATTCCAAAATTTACAAGAAATTCGCTGTCTTTTATGCTTGACTTGTAATTTTTGAGCCCGACAGCTATCTGTGCGCCATCTTCCTTCAGGAAGTGCGTTCTATTGTTTCCTATAAGTACAATTTCCACATCGTTATTATTTGTCAGCATCCTGGTCTTGTTTGCAAGCGTGATTCCAGATGCACCATCTCCAACCACAATCAACCTTTTCTTAACAGCCATAGATCATCATCCCTGATTCGTTGAACATTTGTCAATGGTGAGCTATTCGATCACCAAACGGCTGGTTATGATATTATTCCTTAAAAAGGCTTACCTGTGGAGTTCATTGATCTGCATGGGACAGTGGAATTTACCGGAAGCCTTTGAATATTAGAAATTCTTCCAGAATTTTTCTAGATTTGTCTGCTACCCAGCGCGGGATCATTATTCCTTTGAGATTGAGCTCGGCTAAGGTAGCACTAATGACTATGGCATTACTATGAACAGCCATATAAAGGTCATACATCTCTGCGTTCAAAGCCGCATATCTTGTCTGAAGGTCCAATAATTCACTCTTCAGTTCCCTATAGTGGGCGAATTCTTCGAGGAGAATCGAGATTTCATTCAGGTATTGGATTTCATTTGACTCAATTTGCTCAAGAACTTCGTGTTCTACTGTGAATATTTCCCTGAGCGCATCCTTATCCGAGCCAGATAGCATGTCATTGCCTCAGGGTAGAAATAAGGCGGTCCGTAATTGCCAGCGCACCGACTAGTTCCTCCTTACGATTATCGTTGTAAGCAACAATGTTTTTCAATTTCTCCACGTCTTCGTTGAGAGAATTATTCTGGGTTCGATAATATATTATCTTTCTTGCCAGACGCTCCTTTGTTGTTTCGTCCATGCTTCAATAATGTCCTTTTATTTTATATAAGTTCACCATTTGTTAGACTCCAATAAGGTATACGCCAAAAGCCCACGCTGGAAAATTATAATATATACTGTCCAATCATGTGCCCGATTGTTATGAATGACATGCTTGCTGAAGTGGAAATATCGAAGGACGGAGAAGTATATTATGCAAAAATAACGCTTCCCAGCGGAGAAGTCATTACCTTGGAGAATGAAAACTTCGAGGAGGTTCTCGAACAGGTTGCAAACGATCTGCAGGACCGCTTCAGTGCATAGGCGGGGATGGCCCAGCGGTACGGCGGCAGCCTGCTAAGCTGTTTCTCTATGAGAGCGAGGGTTCGAATCCCTCTCCCCGCGCTCAATACTATACAAGAAGTGATGCATATCCATTCCAACGCTTTTTGCGGCTGCTCTAACACATCAGTTTCCTACATCAGGTTATGCCAAAGCTGTAAATCAACCTGAAAAATATGTGGGGATTGCAAAAACCATAGGTCTCAACTAACATTAGATGTTGTCCGCGATAGGCGTTATCATTTGTCACTTTGTATTCGACACGATCGGTGTTGGCTTTTTAGAGGCTTTATGAAATGGTTACTAAAAGGGTTAATTTCAATAGGATGCTTGCATTTTGATCACCATGGAAGGATTTGCCGCGGAATCCGATAAGATGAGGTTCGCTCTTCTCATAGATGCCGAAAATGCAAGACCCACCCTCATAGATTCGGTGATAGATGAGGTTGGCAAATACGGACACATCATCATAAAACGGATATATGGCGATTTTACCATGCCAAATATGAATCCATGGAAGAAAGTGGTAACAGATCTTGCAATACAGCCCGTTCTTCA
>JAJYRT010000175.1 GCA_021793945.1 Thermoplasmata archaeon | reverse complement strand
ATCACCAAGCGTTATTGCTCCTAAACTCAAAACTTGATTCAATAAGAAAAACCCAATCCCCAAAATGAATTCTTAGATAAACAACGTTATGGTGTTGAGCAAATTATGCAGAAAATGGCGTACGTTACGGGCTCTGTATTATTATAGGATGCAAAATTTCTAACGCTTGATGATCGGCATAGCTCAGGCAACAAAGATTAAATAACATATAGTAAATTTATCCATGGACTATTATGAAATACAAAAAATTTAGCGATAGAAATGATGGAAAATCCGAGGGGAAATTTTTGAAGAAGCTTTTTATTTTATTTGTTCCCGCAATCTTTGTGGGAAGTATGTTTCTAACACAGATTCCATTGTTCCCGGAACAGAATAGCGTAATGGCCAGTGAATCAGCACCAGCACTCTCGACTGTTAGCTTCAGTTCTTCCCTGTTGCAAGGTAATACTGTCTTACTAAACAGCACCTTTTTCGAGTCACACTCTCCTATCCACATCACCTCGTCACTTGAAACTGTCTTTTCGCATAACATTCCCTTTATGGTTTTGATTTACGGCGCCTACCAATATAGAGGCAGTTTTCTAAGTTCTTGGCAAACAGCCATGCAAGCACACAACACGAAAGTTCCATTCGGGGTGGTAAACAAGGCAAGTAACGAATCTGCTCTTCTCAACAGCCCTGCGATTGCGATTACTTTTGATCCATTTGGAATTATAACCGCCGGACTCCTGACATATTCTCATTTGGGGAATTTTGTTAGTTACGCAGAACATGTATTTCAATACGAGAAACACCCATCCGGGATCACACCGAGTTCATCAGTAATGCAGCCGACGGGATCATTACACATCGTGTCGTCTTCATATGATGTTGTTCCAAGTTATTTCTCACTCATAGGCTATACTTCCTGGTACACTGAAGTCATGGACGATGCTGCAGGGACTGCAGTGGGGCAAACTTCCGCAATGTGGACTTTGTATGAGTACACCTACGTAACCTCAAGTGGTGTTGTTTATTACGAGTTCGGTGAGGTATCGCAACAGAACATAGAGGGCTATAGTCTTAGTAATGGTAACTGGGTACCCACCGATTTAAATGAATTGACTAACTGGGACACAAGTCAATTCAGCACACAGGAGCTTAACAATCACGCCCCGCTTAACAGCGGAACGATTGGATCAGGTACGACCACGTATACAATTGGAACTACAATAGGACCCGCTAGCTTGTCGGTTTCTTTTACCGAACCAAACGATGTTATTTCCTATTCCGATCAGTCCAATCCATCCGCTGGAGTTGCTGAGGTCGATTATAACTTCTTTAATAATCCATGGGAATTTTGGCATGCTCAAGACCAGACAAACACATTGTACACTACGTTTGCAAGTTCAGATGGTTTCATGCAGCCCTCAGGCTCGTTGCCACTTTACATGTACATAGGGCTCCATGGACAGGTAATGGCAGGGGGGCACTACTTCAGTTCCCCAACTCTAGATCAGGAGATAGTGCTCTACACTGGTTCTTTCGGTGCATAATCATAGGGATAACTATTTGAACTAATATGGAATAATATTGTGAGGGAAATAAATGACGTCAGATAAATCTACATTTACGGCTGTTGCGATTGTGATTGTGACAGTCTTCTTAATTTCTTTCATCTCCATCGGCGCGTATCAAGAGTACACGGCTAACAAGCAATCGACTCCATCGGATGGCCCTCAGGTTATCCTGCCAGCAGGCTACGAGACTAATTTCTCCCTTAATGGGAGCGGGTGGGAGATTGGTTACCTATATCCGTTCAATGTAAGCGTGCCCTCTCTCCTCTCAGGCAATTGGACTTCAAACACTTTGATGAAGGTTTTTTTGACAACGGATGCCCAATATCTTGCCAAGAATTACAGCTTCGTAAATGATTTGTCATGGACTAGCTCCGGATCCTTTAATGTCACACTGCAGCCAGGTGAATACTACCTCAATTTCAATAGTAATGGCAATCTGGTTGTTCACAATGGCGAGTTCACCATCACAAGCGACATGAAGCTGACACCAAGATAACCCTTCTATTTTTCTTGAATGTCTATGTGTACTGCTAAGGTAAGTGCAGCTGGAGGAAGAGATCGGACAAGCTTGGTGTCAAAGAAGAAGATATTGTTGGGTTTTACGAGGACAGCGAAAACTTCATCCCGAGGAAGATGAAATAACCCTCATTCCAGCTTCGAGATCTTGACGCCGTTATCATCCGTGAATTTCAGGATGTCCCCGTCCTCCAGTCCAAGCCTTTTCGCAATCTTCCTTGGTATCGTTATCCTGTATGAAGTCCCTCTTGCTGACACATGCGTTACGTCTATTATCTTCTCTCCTGCCATGCCCAGTCATGGCAAAAATCACATATAACAGGCCCCCGCAATAGAAAGGTTGGATTAAAAGGCTCTTTTTCTCATTTATTTTCTCTGGCGAAACACTGTTTAACCATGTTCAATTTAAATATTACGATCACGTAATCTTAAAGTGGAGGCACCACATACAATACACAATAAGAATCTACCGTTCGGAGAGGTTTAATGATGGAAGCAACGTATGATCACGAGAAATATCGTCAAGCAGCGCTTAAGGCGTGGAGCACCATTCGCAGGAACAAGATAGAGGAACTTCTGTTAGAAAATGAGACGCTGGACGATTACCTGTTCAACGTGGACTCAAGAAAGATTGCTTATGGTGAATACCGCATCAACCCGCCACTTATCAAGAAGTCAAAGCTGACATGGGTAGAGAAGGGTGGCGTAGGCAAGGAATTATCTGATGGATGGTCATTGAATTACGCTGTTGGCTGCACGCACGCATGCCGCTTCTGTTACGTCGATTCAATACACAAGCGTTATGGGGAACACAGAACGGGACCCTTGGTTAACAGAGCTTGGGGAAACTATCTGTATCTCCCTACAAACATTGACGAAGCCATTGAAAAGACTAAGTGGGAAAGATGGAAGGGCATAGAAGCGATGATGTCTTCCACGCACGATCCTTACATTCCTGCACTTGCCAAGATAACGAGAAAGATACTTGAAGCCGCTCTGCCAGCGGGTGTGAAACTTTGCATACAGACACGTTCACCACTGGTAATCAAGGATCTGGACTACATTGCTGAATTCAAGGAGCAGGTCAGGGTGCAAGCCTCCATAGCCACCATGAACAGCAAGCTGGCAAGGATAATAGAGCCAAGAGTGGCATCGCCTGAATCCAGGCTGCACATAATCGAGGCTGCAAAGGAATATGGCTTGCATACCGGGGTTATCATAGCCCCTATAATGCCTTCCCTGAAGATCAGGCCCTTTCCAGGCGAGGACCTCGAGGTGATTGTGTCTAGGCTTGCAGACATCAGACCGGATAGAATTTACGGTGAGTGCCTGCACGTTAGGGGATCAAACATGAGCGAACTTGAGGCGATGCTGGGAGAGAAGATAGAACTTGGAAACTTCGATTATGCGATGGAAAAGCAATTCCACAGAACTCTCGAAAGATACAGCCTTACAGGCAGATGGTGGAAAGAA
>JAJYRT010000019.1:14461-19600 GCA_021793945.1 Thermoplasmata archaeon | reverse complement strand
ACGGATTTGAACACCTTCATTGCCTGGCCTGCATCGAATGGCCTTCCCGTCTCTTTCTTGACACGGGCTATGATATTTCTCTCATTGGTTTCACTTTCTGAAGATGCGAGAAGCTTCACCATGATTTCCCTCAGTTCATCTTCACCAAGCTGGGATAACTCTTCCTCACCCGCGAGAGCGTCTGGATCCAGGCCACCTGAAAGCATTAAATCAGCAGCTTTTTCAAGTACCTCTCTTATCCAGTTTTTTTCCCCTGCAATAGTGAAGAGTCTTTTCAGTTTTGGCCGTTCTATTTTTCTGCCATATTTCTTTTCCAGTTCAGGCAATGTCTGCATAATGAACCTTGCTACGATCTTTGGGTGGTTATATAGCGCGCTCAGTTCCTCCAATTGCGCCTTCCTGAAAGTTGAAACTATCACGGATGCGTCCTGTGCAGATAATCCGTAATCCTGGGAAATCTTAGAAATTGTCTCCTCCATGGGCAGAGGTACCTCATTAATCATTGCCCGTAATGTTTCGTCGCCAATGTGTAAAATAGGAACGTCGGTCTCAGGGTACATCCTTTCCCTTCCCGGCATTGGCCTGAGAAAAGATGTTGAACCGTCATCACCGGCAAACCTGGTTTCGGTCAGGTCCATCTGAAGCAATTTTGCCATTCTTGAAAAAATTTCAATGAAAATCGCTTCTGAGAGCGAAGCGGGGCAGGCAATAAGAAGGACGGCGTCCTCGTCTGCCTTTTTAATTCTTGACGAAAGTCCATCAATCTCTTCCTGCGTTATTCCGTAGCCGGGCAGCTCGTCGGAATGAAACAGCCCCTTGACCCCATATCTTCTGACAAGATCTGCCAGCTCCTTCCCCATCCTGTACTTACCGCTTTTCATAAGACCGGCCATTCCTCTGAGAATGGTTGAATAAATCCTATTGCCCGCTTTCATGTTGGAAAGCAGTATTTTCGATCCGGTGCCCAAGAACATATCAGTAACATCATGGACCTGCGGTTCCGCTGTATAGAAGTCCATGTATTGCGATGATTTTGAAGATATGTCACGGAGTGATTCCTGCCTGGAAAGCTCGTATGAAATCACTTCCGGTATGAGGGAAAGTTTCTGAACTCCCTTAATCTCCACTCGACCGTAACCGAATGAAACGTTCACATCCTGCCGAATTGCATCAACAGTCATTCTCGAGAAACCGCTTGCCTGCACGAAATATCCAATTGACTTTGCGGTCTCGACTGCGTGATCCTCGTCAATGATGTCAGGTTCAGTCGCGATCTCTATGAGGGGGATGCCAAGGCGATCCAGAGAATATATGCTTCTCCCATTCCCATTTTCAAGGAGTCTTGCCGAATCTTCCTCCAATGAGACGCTTGAAATTCGTACCTTTCCCCTCGACGTCTCCACCCATCCGTTGAGGGCGATTATTGCAGTGCGCTGGAAACCGGAAGTGTTGGATCCGTCCACGACAACCTTCCTCATGAAGAATATGTTGTTCAGCATCCTACAGTTAAGCGCAAGGGATGCTATCAGGGCAGCCTTCAGTGCCTTCCTGTCAACCTCGTGCGGAGGCTCTTCGTCGTATTCGACAAGGCATGAGTTTTCGCTGGCGACGTATTCAGAAAGCAAGTTCCGTTCCATCTCGTATTTCGCTGCCCTGTCCATGGAACCCATTTCGCTGGTCGTTGCGATCATCCTCCTTTCAAGTCTGAATAGCTCGCTTGCAGCAGAATCTGTCGGGCATCTGCAGAAGAGTTTGCCATCGGACACCTGGAAATGTATCTCCAGTCCAATTTTAATGCGGTCTCTCAGATCCTGAATTTTTCCTCCCAACACTAATCAGCTCCGCCGAATACCAGGGCCCGTTCCCTCTCAATGATCTCTCCCCTGAGGTTCTCTCCCATCATTTCCTCGAATCGCTCTTCCCCGTAATTCCCGAGCACGTACATTGCCTTTACAAGCGCAACTTCAGGCAGCATGTTACGCAATGGTATGATGCCTGCGTTGATGAGCTCACGCCCGGTGGAATATACGTTGAGGTTTACTGATCCGTATAGGCATTGAGAGGTCATCAGAATCTTCTTCCCTTCCTTCACTGCCTGGGTTATAGATGGTATAAGACTGTGGGAAACATGTCCAAGCCCGGTACCCATTATGATGATAGCCTTGTTCCTGGCTACAATTCCTTCAAAATCCTGGGCTGACAGGGATGGGTAGAAATAGATCATGGAGACCGATGGATCGAGCTTGGCTTTTATCTCGTTCTTCCCTCCCGCCCTTCGGTAGGGAAGTGTTAACCTGACTGAACCCTGTGAATATGTTCCAACCTCGCTTTCACCTATGCTCCTGAATGCGTCGCGGCGACTGGTATGCATCTTTCTCGACCTCACTGCGCGATGCATTGATATGGATTCGTCTGAAATACTTCCGTGCATCGCGATCCCCACTTCCCCAAAATCCGTTGTTGCCATATGGATTGCCCCCTCCGCATTCATGAAAGCGTCACTGCTAGGTCTGTCAGAACTTCTCTGTGATCCCACGAAAACGATGGGACCGGTCTGCTCTGAAAACATGAAGCTGATTGCCGAGGCTGAATAACTCATTGTATCCGTGCCGTGAAAAACGACACATCCATCACTCCTGTTGAGGCTATCCCTGATCTTTCCTGCCATGTATATCCATTTCTCTGGCGTGATGTTCTCGCTGAGTATGTTGTCAATTGTTTCGGAGCTTAGCTCGACATCCTTCACCCTATCCGAAATGAAACTTATGTCCTCCGAAGGACTGACAGCTCCGGTCTTATAGTCAACCTTGCTAGCAATAGTCCCTCCAGTGGCGAGCAGAGAAACATGCTTTTTCCCTGTGTTTCCGACTTTGCCTTTGGTAGGCTTCTGGCGAGCATGGGATCCCCCATTTTCCATACCCTTACTTATTATCTTCATCAGTTCAATCTGGTTTTTCTGTAGAGCTAAGTTGTAGCCATTGGAGAGCTTGACCGTGACGATGTCCTTATCGTCATGAATGAAAATCCCTTCGTATTCGGCTCCCGAGTAGGAAAACTTTATGGTAGATCCAAAAACAACATCGGCCCAGTCAACCATTAGATCAGTCCCATGCTGCCTAATACGTACTCAATTTATAAATTTGTCACGGCTCCCGATAAAACCAAGATTATCCTGCTTATTACCCCCATCTTTATCCATGGTCATTACTAGCAAGAAGCGCTCGGTATCAGTGGTTCAGGAAAATCTTGCCATCCCTTGCGGCAATATGAAGATCATTTGGCCAGAAACTTGGAAGTTGAATCGGTGTGAGCCTGCCTTTGGCCATCCTTCAGAACAGTTTTTTCTGCTCTGGAAATCCAGCGGAAGCAATTCCGAGAGCTTTTCCCAGTTCAATTGCGTTCTGCGGGGCGTATCCTTCGTGATGATTGTTGAAGTAGATGAAAATGTCATCTTGTGAAGATATGTGCGGCTTTATCACTGATGCTATCTCTGAAATCTCATCAGATCCGTATAGGTAGCGATATTTCGACATCTTGTCATCCACTTCGTTCCACTGTTCAGCATTCCTGCCATGCAGCCTTATGTAGTTCGTACCGGCATCAACGGCATCCACACGAATCAGCGGGGTGTCAACGAGAGCTAACCCGACCTTGAGTCTTCCCAGGGACTCTCTTGCTGTTGCCTGGGATATGTCCGGGTTTCGGGTTTCCACAAAATACCTGTACCTGGTTGTATCGAGATAGGAGAGCATTTCCATGAAATTATCCCATTGCTTGCCCGAAAGCCAGGGCGGCATCTGGATAAGGCATGCGCCTAATTTTCCGTACGTGTCCATCTCCCCGAGTATCAACTTTTCAAAATCGAGGCTTCTGCTGATCGTAGCTGGAAGGTCCCTGAAGAAGAGATCATGAGTTATGCTCCCCGGCATCTTTATCGAGAACCTGAAGTCCGTGCGGTCGCCTATCTTGCTGCACCAGGATCTTACAATGTTTCTGTCCGGTTCGCCATAGAAAGTGCTGTTTATCTCCACGGAATTGAACCTCTGGGAATAATATTTCAGCTGATCCCTGACAAATGCTGGGTAAAACGCGCCAGACCATTCCTTATAGCTCCATCCTGAGCAGCCCAGCCAAATCATATTTTCACTGATTTCTCAATATCTCCCTTGATATTATTACCCTTTGTATCTGGTTCGTGCCCTCATAGATCTGTGTTATCTTGGCGTCCCGCATATGTCTTTCCGCATCAAAATCTGTTGTGTACCCATACCCGCCGAACAGCTGAAGGCAATCGGTTGTTACACTCATTGCCATGTCTGAAGCGAAGAGTTTCGCCATGGAGGAAAGTTTCACGGAATCCCCGTGTTTCTCCCATGCCTCTATCGCTGCATAGATAAGTTGCCTTGATGCCTCTATCCTTGTTCCCATGTCTGCAATCATAAACTCTATTCCCTGAAAGCTCGAAATGGTCCGGCCAAACTGCTTTCTTTCCTTTATGTAGGCTATGGCCTCCTCAAATGCGCCTTCCGCTATTCCGAGTGCCTGGGAAGCTATTCCTATCCTTCCGGCATCAAGCGTTTCCATCACGACCCTGAAGCCGCCATTGAGTTGCCCGATAAGGTTTTCCTCGGGTACTTCAACGTTGTTGAATACGAGTTCTACCGTACTTGAACCCCTTATTCCCATCTTGTGTATATCCCTGCTGATCTCAAGCCCCGGTGTGTCCGAGTCCACTACGAATGTAGAGATCCCCTTGTAGCCTTTGGAAGGATCCGTCACAACATCTACCACGTAGAATTCCGCCAGCCTGCCGTTTGAAATGAATATCTTGCTTCCGTTAATAACATAATTTTTCCCTTTTTTGACGGCATGGGTCTTTATGGATGCGGCATCGCTCCCCGATCCGGGTTCAGTGAGGGCGAGGCCCCCGATGGAACCCTTTGCAACTTTCCCCAGATACCTGTTCTTGAGGTCCTCGCTCCCGAACATAAGCACTGGTTCAGCAAAAAGCGTTAATGCCCCGTCAAGAACCAGGGCAGTGCTGGGGCATGCCTTGGATATCTCCTCTATTGCCCTTATCAGGAAACGGAAACTGAGGCCGGCACCCCCGTACTTTTCAGGTATATACGTTGCGAAGAG
>JAJYRT010000019.1:0-14361 GCA_021793945.1 Thermoplasmata archaeon | reverse complement strand
TTAATGCCCCGTCAAGAACCAGGGCAGTGCTGGGGCATGCCTTGGATATCTCCTCTATTGCCCTTATCAGGAAACGGAAACTGAGGCCGGCACCCCCGTACTTTTCAGGTATATACGTTGCGAAGAGCCCCAGTTCCTTCATGCGGTCAATGAGAATCTTGGGTACCTCCATCTTCTCGTCAATTTGCCTGGCCAGAGGCCTGACTTCTTCACTGGCAAACTTGGCTACGTAATCAAAAACTTCTTTTTCCGGGCCCGTAAGAAATGAATCAACCATGGTTGCCTATGGGAATTCCGCATATTATTGTTTCTAGTAGTTGAAAATCAGGTTTTCAAGATGTAAAAAGTGAGAAGAGAATCAGTTTTCTGAGATCAGTTCATTCTTCAATGTTTCCAGCAGTTCTTCCGGTATTCTGGCTGTTTCCTGGTAGCCGGTCTTCCTGGTTTCTATGAAGGCATTCCTCGACCTCAGGAATTTGGAGAGCAGGTCCCTGTTGAATATGAATTTCAGGTACTGTAGCGTTGATTCCAGCACTTCTGTTGATCGACCCTCCTCAGGCGTCGCCCTCAGTTCCGAGTCGTCAAATACAAGATAGACGCTTTGTTCTATACCGGAAAGTCTGGGCATCTCCCTGAGAAGTTGTTCCTGATCGGAAATTTCTATGAACATGGAGACGCTGAGGACGCCGTTTGATGGCATAAGGTCACTGTATGTATCTATGAGATGTTCTATTTCTTCTTTATCCCTTACATTTTCAAGAAAAACCATCTCGTTGATCTGATTCAGTATTATGTCCCTGTGCTCAAAAAGGTAACTGAATGTTTTTGTGGATAATCTCCTCTTCTTCTCCAGTTCTATGATCCTGCGATTCGCCGTATCTCTCTGTCGGCCATATTCAGATGGCGGGATGATCTCGCCACCCGTTATCTTTCCAGACATGTTTACTGCTTCAGTTTAGCAAGAGTATCTTCGTACTTCTTCGCGTGGGACTTCTCAGCCTTTGTGAGTATCTCGAACCAGTGTGCTATCTCTTCAAAGCCTTCTTCCCTGGCAACCTTCGCAAAGCCCGGGTACATCTGGCTGTACTCATACGTTTCCCCGGCTATTGCCGATTTAAGATTCTGTTCCGTGGTCCCTATGGGCTCGCCAGTAACTGGATCGCCTACTGCCTTGAGGTAGTTCATGTGTCCGAAGGCATGGGCAGTTTCGCCGTCTGCTGTTGATCTGAAAATCTGTGCGATCTCCTGGTTTCCCTCTTCATCGGCTTTCTGTGCAAAGTAAAGGTATCTCCTGTTTGCCTGGCTTTCACCTGCAAATCCGGCCTTCAGGTTCTCTAAGGTCTTGCTCTTTTTAAAATCCATAAAAACACCGGCTGAGAATCTAATGAAAGTATAAATGTTTTTTGTTTATATTAATTACTAACCAATATCCTATATAAGATATACCCGTCTCGACGCGGAAAGGAAAATTGCCGCATATAACGGCACTTCCTGTTCGCCTTCGTCGATGTGAACTGTCTGTCCGTTGATGTCGATCGTCCCTTCCTTTTCAGCGTATATTTTTGCGGTACCGTTCCTGAACGTTTCAGGTATTGCAGATATGAGGGGATCAAAGGACGGGAGGTCGGATATTTTCAAGCTGAGGACCTTGAGTCCAGTCTTCCCATGAAGGCTTCCCGGGAATCTTATGAGCCTGTGCACATCCGTGGTAACGGGATCGTCTATCTCTGCGCTCATGTTCTCTCTGGCCTGTTCTATCAACCATCCCAGCATGGCGATCCCCCTTTCATCCTCACTGAAAATCCTGTATTTCTCAATTCCGTTCAGTGAAAGTATATCGATCCTGTTCATTGTTTTCGATCCTATCCTTGAGGGCTTCATTATGTGATCAAGGAATCCCCTGGCAGTGTTCGCGTTCGGAAATACCCTCTTCAGCTGCTCCATAGCCTCGGTCCTCTCCCTCGGAAGTGCGCGAAAGAAATTCGAAATGAAAGAGTCGATACGCTTGGGCCATCCCCCCAGGAGCTGCGTACGGTTTATGGAAGAGATCATGCCCTGGGCTGTAAGGTTCTCTCCCCGGATAAAATCCGTGATTTCCCTCCTTGAATCAGAATTCAGGTCGTAAACCTTGTCGCTGATAACGTGGACATGGTAACCCCTCCCGCCGGAGAAAAAAAGCTTAATCTCGGATTCCTGTATTCCCAGATCGCTCATCAGAAAGTCATCAATCAGCCTTAAGGTGTGTTTCTTGACCTCAGCAAGTATCTGGACATAGGTCATGGTGTCCGCGCCCTTAATATGGTCTGCATCAAGATCAAAAATCAATTCTGCCCCGAGCCATTCCTTGTCCTGCATTTTCTTCTCGTCCGGCTTCCTGTAATATGAAGTCGAATAATACAGGTGGCGCGGGACTGCGTTTGATACAAAATATTTCAAGTCTCTTGCAGACTGTATCCTCCTATGCCTGGACATTGTTCCGCTGAACGGTATATATCCAATCTCTCTCGATGGCAGCAGATCCGGAGGGTCAAGATCCTCCTCCACATAATACCTGTGGAACAGGTTTTTCAATTTCTGGTCTGACTCTGCTGCATCGATCATTTCTATTACGTGATAAAATATTATATTAATTAGATTTGTAATACGCAAGCCACATGAGAATAATACCCCTCATTGTGCTGGTCATGGTCACTGCCCTCTTATTCTCCGGCCTTGCCGGCATTGATTCCGGACTTTCAAGCGGGACAAATGTCCCGGTCATGATTTATCAACCGGCAGGTGGATCGAACTACATAAACTACACAATTTACTCACCTCAGGGAACATTTTATCGGTCAATGATGATGAATTATCTCAATGAAAGCCGGATTAGTACCGTTTCGTATGGTTCGTTAATCCAGGCGAGTGTCCCGGTGAAGATCGTGAACAGTTTCACGGAATCCATGGGCATACTTAAGAAAAATTTCAACATAAGCTATTTTCAGGACAGTAAATCCCTGCTGTTCCAGCCCTTTTCATCACCTGCGCAGATGGAGGTCCCATTCGCCTATACCCCTTCAGAAATGGCTCTTGCCTACGGCTATAATGCTGCCTATGCCAGTGGGCTGAACGGAAAGGGACAGACGATTGCCATAGTGGATGCATTCGGCGACCCGACAATCAAGTATGACGTGATGGCATTTGACGAAATCATGAATCTTCCTCCAATTAACCTTTCCCTGATATATCCACCAGGATCCGGCAGAATTCAGCAGGCAAATGCCAGCTGGGCGCTTGAGACTGCCACCGACGTGGAGTGGGCACACGCGATGGCTCCCGATGCCCATATAAACCTCATAATTGCCCCTGACGCAAGCAATGGTCTTCTGAACGCCGTGAGTTATGCCATCAGCAACAGGCTTGGAAATATTATCTCACTGAGCTGGGGCACGCCGGAGACAGAACTTGGAGCGCAGGCAATACAAGCTTCATCAGCAGTTTTCCAGCAGGCCCAGAATGCCAATATTACCGTGTTCGCAGCATCAGGAGACTTTGGAGCCTACGATGGAACTTCCCAGCTTACTGTAAACTTTCCATCTTCCGATCCGTACGTGACTGGCGTGGGAGGTACCTACCTATACTATAACAACATCAAGGGGTGGTACCAGTATGCCTGGGGAGGCATTACGAACGGGCTTTCCTATGGCAGCGGTGGCGGCTTCAGCAAACTTGCCATACCATACTGGCAGACCGGCCCTGGAATAAACTCCACAATGCATAACAGAGGAGTGCCGGATGTTTCCATGGTCGCGAGCGTCAACACAGGGGTTGAGATCATACAGGGCGGGTCGACAAAGGAAGTAGGCGGTACCAGCGTTGGGACTCCAATGTGGGCAGCAATAGGCGCTCTGCTCGACCAGGCCACCGGGAAAAGCATGGGAACAATAAACCCAATGCTTTACCAGATCTCAAGAACAGGATTGTATAAATCGGCACTGACCCAGATCATTAGCGGGAACAACGGATATTATCATGCAGCTCCCGGCTGGAATCCTGTTACCGGTCTGGGAACGCCGGTAGTTGGAAATCTAATAAACGATACAAAGGAAATAATGGGGACGTATGGCACAGTGGCAATTATCAACAGTTCCGGTTATAATTCAACTTCTGTAACCGCTAACATCACTCTCGGGAGCGGCTTAAACCAGAATATTTCCAGCGGATCTTCGTATTACTATGTTTCTGAGTACTCGTCACGCGAGAATTTTGTGAAGGCCGGGGTGAGCGACTTTAACGGCACATTCAGCGCAGAATACATGATAGAGCAGAACGGTGTCCTGGTTTCCGGGTCAGATCCCCTGGCTAACATGTCGGGAAAAACTGTACCATTATCCCTGGTTATGAGGGGAACAAACATCACTGCCAGTGTCGACGGCGGCCACCAATTCAGCCTTAATTACCTGCTTTCCTTTGCCGGAGATTATCATGCAGCATTCGGCGCGGAGATCGCGGGTTCTGAATACAACCTTACAAACCTCACAGGCGCATACTTTTCCAATGTGACTGTAGCAAACGGGTCAAACAGTGATCCTGTTTCCAGCGTTTATATGGAAAGGTACAGCCAGATTCCCTCCGAGCAGAATTACAGCTCCATACAGCTGTCGCGTTATGGGTCGCAGTACAATGTATCATACGCCGTAAATGGATACGACCACTTCATAAATGGAACTGCGATTTCGAATACTTCCATAACATACAGCCTGGCTTATAGCGACGGGATCACTGGAACATTTGCGCTGAGCAGCGGTGGCAGCGCATTGTGGAATGTAAACGGACGATCGATCAGCGGAAACACCTATCCTTTCACCAAGGGTGGATACTATGACATAACTGCAATTGTCAATCCGATCCACGTGTACAGCAGGACAATTTACATACCTTCCCTGTTCAGCACTAACATAACAGTCAAGGGATATCACACCGCAACATACAGTCCTGTGTTCTCCGGTATCCTGGACAATTTTTACGGCACTGTACCAGTGGGGCTGAACAAAATAACTGTCAATGCCATCTATGGCGCGAACCAGCTTGAACTTTCCGGGAATGGCTTTTACAGCAATACCACTGAATTCACTGCCGGACATAACGCCACCATAACCATGCAGCCGGTTTATGCCAATCTTTCCATCTTCGTGTTCCAGGGAAACTCAACGGTTGAGGTGAACGGAAACCACTTGCGCGGGAACAATGGAATTTATACAGTGACACTGGATCCGGGTAAGGCAAATGTTTCCGTCAGGAGCGCAGGCTATTTCCCATACTACCTCAATCTGTCACTCCTTCCTTCAGAAAATCAGTCTGCTCAGGTTAACCTGGCAGAATCAGGCAACAACCCGATCATATCAGGGAGAGTAAGCGATTACAACTTTGGTTTTGGATTGCAGGGCGTAAATGTGTCCGTCTCCAACACGACATTCTTTTCATTCACCAATTCGTCAGGAGTATATTCTGTCCAGTCGCCAGTAGGCAACCATACGCTGAATTACAGCAGGGACCTGTATATGCCAATAAACACAACCTTTGTGGTATCCACAAACGCAACCATAAATGTAAGGTTGAGCCCTGCTCAGGTTCAGATATTCAACTTCAACCTCAATATAGAGAAGTATTTTCCCCTGCTGTTTTTCACTCTATATCTCCAGTGGAGCCCATATTCCGGCACAGGCTTCTCCTACTATGAGGTCAGCGTTTCGAGCACAACGTCCTTCAGTCCCGGGACAGTGGACAGCGTTATTGTTTCCAATCAGGGCCAGAATTCTATGTTTTTCACCGGCATATATCCTGGCAATACCTATTACGTTGCCCTCTCCATACATCTCAATGATGGGTCAGTCTACTCAACAAATTATGTTACAGTATCGTACAGCAATCCTGTTTTTCTCTTTGCAAACCTGGTCATAATCGGTGGTACGGTATTCATAATAGGCGTGTTGCTATGGACGGTAGCCAGTAAAAAGGACAGGTGGAAGTTCTAGAGTTTTCCCGCCACGCTGTCCCTGGCGATTACCATGTTCCTGAGCTTCTCGTACCCGATGTCCCTGCTTCTTGTCCTCAGGCCGCAATCCGGGTTTATCTTGATCCTTTCTGGATCATCAATTATGCCAAGAACGTATTTTATCCTGTCCTCTATGACCGGCACCGGCTCGATCTCGTCGATGTGAACATCCGTTACCCCAACTCCGAGAAATTTTTTGTCCTCGATCTCCGCGAAGTATCTTATGTCATTATAACCGGGTCGATCGGAGTCGCCTGTCCCGGAAACAAGCTTGTCACGGTTAGCGTATTCGAGATTAAGTCCCTGAAGCTTCATATCTGGCACGCGATCATATAGAACACGGTAATCCTTGCTGTAGCATACGTGCAGCGAAAATTCTGCCCCACCTATCCCCTCCACTGACCTGTTTATGGATTCAACCACTGTATCCATTTCCGCGGGATGGGTAGTGGTAGCAGGCTCATCGATCTGCACCTGGAATTTTTCACCTGGCCTGGCAATATCCCATCTTTTCTTGAGGTCCCGTATCTCCTCGTTCAGTATTCTGCCAAAAGCCACAGCCACTTCGTCCCTGTCCCTGTAGTGTTCGTTGAATGACCAGTCCATCATTGTGTAAGGACCGGTTATGGGGAGCTTTATCTCGCCCCTGGAATTCCGCAGGAGGAAATCCAGCTCATCTCCGTGAAGACTTGAAGTTCTGCGCAGTTCCGAAACGATGCTGCCCTTCTTGTAATACCTGTTGTCAAACGATCTTACCATCCCGTAGAACTTCAGGCCGGTTATGTACTGGGCGAAATGTTCGTACATCTCCCACCTGAACATCTCTCCACCAACTCCTATGTTCTCAAGACCAGCCCTGTTGAAGAGCTGAAGGGTTTCAATAGTTGCCCTTTCCTTGAGCGGATCAACCTCGCCCTCACTGCCCGTGTGGAATTTCCTGCTGAGGTATTCAGGCTTCCTGAAGCTTCCTATTTCCTGTGTTTCAAGTATCTTTCCGACCATATCACTCACCCAGCTCCGCCATTACTTCTGTCTTCCTGTCTGCAATCTGCCTTGGAAGGAAATCAAAGCTCTCGCTATTTGCAACTATGATCCTTTCAACATTAGCATCCTCGCCAATCCTGGAGACCCGGTGCTTCAGTTCTTCAGCAGATTCCATCAGTGTGTTTCGGGCATCTATTGCCTTTATTCCGGGGACCTTGCTGTTTTCACTGGCAACCATAATATTTCCAGGCATCTGGTCTGAAATGATCGATGCCAGATCTCCATTGAGTCCTGCAAAGTTCTTTTTTGATAACTTTCCCGTGGTGACGAGATATACTGGATATTTCTCTATCAACGGATTCAGCGGCGACAGCGATGCATCGCCGTATTCCATCGGGTCAAAAATGACTGCGCCTCTCATTCCGTATCTCTTCATTATCTGCATGTAATTCTTTACCACAAATGCTGAAAACTCCTCTTCTGAAATATTTCTCCGTATATCAGACATTGCGTAAAAGCTATGAACGCCGGGGAAAAATGCCAGGTGCCCATTGGCTGTTGATGAAGAAAACAGGTCCGCCGGCGGGTTTTCCTTTCCTTCAAGGAGCCTGTCATACCGGATGGTGTTGTCCCCTACATCGTGTACTACCGGGAGACGATAGAATGTGTTGGTCTCCTTGTATCTCGTCAGCTGTCCAAGCTCGAATCCGGTGAACATCAATGAGAATGGCCTGAAGATGTCGTACCAGTTCAGGATAGGGTCGGAAAAGTATGATATTCCGGATGAACCGAACCTCTCTATGAGTTCATTCTTCTCCTTTTCGAACTCCTTTACGATTTCGGGTGTCCCGATCTTCTCCCGTTCATACTTGCTGATGCTTCGCCTGAGCTCTTCGCTCTTAGGATATATACCATAAATAAGTGTCTCTAACTTCATATTAAAAACTCTCCAGAATGTCTTTTGCTATCTTATTCTTTCCCAGGGGCATGATGTGGATACCGTCTATGTAACCTTCAAGATCATCAGCCATTTCCTTTATGATTCTTGATGATTCCTGTACCATATCCTGTGCCCCCAGGATCCTCTTCTCGGTCTCTTCCGGTATCTTTGCCCCCAGTTTTTTCATGAATTCTATCTGACTTTCCTTCTGAATGGGCATGAAGCCGGCGATGAGTTTGAAATTCCTTTTCCTGATCCAATCCCTCTTGAGGAGTGAGGAATCGTAGAATGCCTGTGTTATGAAGAACCCAGATCCACCGCCAATCTTGGCGTTGACTATATCCTCCTCTGCACCCCGGAACGGATTGAATGACGACCCCACTACCACATCGCTGCTTGAGGAAAAATCCCTGGAGTAACCTTTGCTTTCCTTGATTGCCCTGATGAGGCCAACCACGTCTAGCTCCCTGACTTCCCGTGACTCCATCGTCTTGTGGATTGGATCTCCGCCGATGGCAAAGAAATGGTTTATGCCAAATTTCATGCCAGTGAGCACCTGGGAATGAATGTGGAGCTTGTTCTTGTCGCGTGGTGTAATGTGAGGCACCGGTATTATGTTCCTGCCATGTGTAGCAGCGTATAGAACCATCAGCGGATCGATCCCGGGCATACCCATGGGATTTTCCGGTGCTGTAATGACATTGGATATTCCTTCCATCATGTCAAGAGCATCCGTTGCTTCCGGATATCCGTATGATTTCTTCGGTACAAGTTCGAATGACTTGATGAAATTGATCTCTGTAATGTTACTGGCCGCCAAGTTATAAAGTGGATTATGAAAACATTAAAGAGTATTATTGATAAAAGTATTACCAACAATCATATATCAAACTTGACGTCCTGCGCCAGCGGTATGTCGTTTCCCCAGTTCTTCGTCACAGTCTGTCTTCTCATGTATGATTTCCAGGAATCGCTTCCGCTCTCCCGTCCGCCTCCGGTCTGTTTTTCTCCCCCGAATGCTCCGCCAATTTCGGCTCCTGCTGTGCTGGTGTTGACATTGGCAAGCCCGCAGTCCGATCCGGTCGCGGCGAGGAACATTTCCTCCTCCCTGAGATCATATGTGAATATGGCTGAAGAAAGCCCCTGGGGCACAGAATTATGGATTCGAATAGCATCGGATATGGCCTTGTACCTCAAGACATAAAGTATTGGGGCAAAGGTTTCCTTCTTCACTATATCCATGTGCTCTGTTGCCTCTATTATAGCCGGCTCGACGTAAAAGCCACCTTCGTAACCTTCGATCTTCCTGACATTTCCGCCGTAGATCAGCCTACCGCCTTCAGACTTTGCCTCTTCTATGGCTGAGAGGAAGAGATTTACAGCTGAGCTGTCAATAAGCGGCCCAACAAGTACTCCCATCATATCCGGCGGCCCTATCTTTACCGTTGAGTAAGCCTTCTTGAGGCGCGACGTGAATTCATCGTATATGCTATCCTGCACTATGACTCTCCTGGTGCTTGTACATCTCTGCCCGGCCGTTGCAAGGGAACCGAATACAACGCCCTTGAGTGCCATATCCATATCCGACTTGTCCGATACGATCGCTGCATTGTTACCGCCAAGCTCGAGGATTGTCCTTCCAAACCTACCGGCGACCTTCTCTGCTATGGTCTTTCCGACGGGAATCGAACCTGTGAAGGAAACCAGAGGAACGCGTGTGTCGTTGGCGATCCTGTCGCCGATAATGGAACCACCGCCGATTAAAAGGGAAAATATCTGTGGAGCTTTGAGTCGATCGAGCACTCCGGCTATTACCTTCATGACTGCTATCGCGGTAAGCGGGGCCTTTGAAGATGGTTTCCATATCACCGTATCCCCGGTAACCGCGGCAACAAAGGCATTCCATGACCACACGGACGAGGGAAAGTTGAAGGAACTGACCACGGCAATGGGACCAATGGGAACCCACTGCTCATAAAGCCTGTGTTTCGGCCTTTCGCTTGTCATTGTAAGCCCATAGAGCTGCCTGGAGAGGCCAACCGAAAAATCTGCTACATCGATCATTTCCTGTATTTCTCCCTGCCCCTCGCTTTCCGTCTTCCCGACTTCAAGCGTTACAAGATTTCCGAGGTCGGCTTTGCGCTTCCTCAATTCATTGCCGATTTCCCTTATTATCTCGCCACGCTTTGGGGCCGGAATGTTCACCCATTCGCGGTAAGCCTTCATGGAGTGTTTCAGAACCTGCTCATAGTCTTCAGGAGAGGCTGATGAGGCGGCTGCTATGAGTTTTCCATCTATAGGGCTGTAAGACTCAACTGCATCTTCTTCATTATACTCGTGCCAGTGATCAGAAAATACTCCGGAGTTTTCTGCCGCAAGACCAAGTTTCTTCAAAACTGCGTTCCTGAAATTATCACCATTCGACATAGCATTGTAATCGTTCCTGCGTAATTCTACTTTGCCATTGTATGATCAGAAGGTAAAGAGAACTGTCTGGATTTTGCTTGTAAGAGCCGGCTTATTCGAGCTGGCTGATTCTGTCTATAACGATGGTTGCAAGATCTACAAGAAGATCCAGGTCTGCGGACCTGTCGGTCATCTGCAGTGACTTAAGCGCATTTTCAGTGTATTTCCTGGCTACGGAAAAAGAGTAATCTATTGAACCTGACCTGACGAGTATATCCTTCATGATATCTTTATCGCTCTCGTTTACAGAACCTTCCGTGAGTATCTGGCGCAATTTTGCACTGTCAGAGGCAGTGCCCTGTTTCAGAGCCACTATGACCGGTATTGTGATTGCATTATGTTCTAGATCAACAAAGGACGGCTTACCCATCTTCTGCTCGTTCCCGACGATGTCGATTATGTCATCGGTAATCTGGAATGCCATCCCGAGGTTGTACGCGAAATCCGTCAGGTTTTTCCTTGTCATCGGGTCAGCCCCTGCCACATGGGTAGCGCCAAGAGCGCAAGCGGAAAAAAACATGGCGGTCTTCTTTTTGATAATCTCGTAGTAGGTATCCTCACTCATTGAGAGGTTTGCAAGGTTCACAGCCTCAAGTATCTGCCCTTCCGCCAGCAGGCTTGCTGCGTCGGCCATTATCTTGGAGACAGCCGGACCGTACCTTGACCCAAGTTCATAGGCTTTTGCAAAAAGGTAGTCACCAACAACAATTGCATCGTTGATCCCGTATTTTGCATTTACAGTCGGCCTCCCCCTCCTGAGTGACGAGCCGTCTATGATATCGTCATGAATCAAGCTCGCAGTGTGTATGAGTTCATAGCCAGCCGATAGCTCCAGGATTTTCTGATATGGCTCTCTTGAGCTGATTTCAAATGAAAGGATTGTAAGCAGGGGCCTGAATCGCTTTCCGCCCGCGTCAATGGTGTACCTTGACATTTCATAAAGTTCATCCTGTTCCGTATAGACGTTCTTAAGGAGGGTTTCGTTCACCTCCTCAATCTTCCCGCTCAGACCGCTCTGCCATTCATAGAAATCCTTCATTTAAACCAGAGTCTTTGGATATGGCAAAAATAAATATAACACTTTGCAGGAAGAGATAGAAACAACCAAAATAGGTGGGATGGTATATTATTACTGCCTCTTGAGGGTAATTTCGATTGAAGAAACGTTAGATTCTCCGTGTTCACCCTGCAGGACTTCAGTTTCAAGGTTTATTCTGTCGTACTTAGCCGTCTGGATGAATTTGTGCCTGGTTATCTCTGCTATATCAACAGCCTTGCTTATTGCCTTTCCCCTGGCCTTGATTGTGATTTTGTCAAGGTTATTGCTGTTGAACTGTGTGACAACTGCCAGAACGTAGTTCATTGTTGGTTTTTTCCCAACGAATATTATGTTTTCTTCAGCCATTGTAGTCCCTCAAATGATTAGATTGATTCCATATTTAACATTAACGCAACGGGGTCACTTTCACATGCGTCTCTTCGAGAGGTTGTTCCCAAAAAATTACCCGTGGAAGCCATAAATTCTCTAGGTCAAGCGTATGAGGGTGTCCGTGCTCTTTACTCCATCCAGGGTTCGTATAGCGTCAACCGCGCTGTTCAGTTCAGAAAGGCTGGTGCTGTGTATCCCCACCGCAATATCTATTTTTCCTGAAAATTCGTATATCTCCGAATACTTTTTCTTGATCTCGGATATGACATGCTGTGCCTTCTTCAGGTCAACCCTGACGAGCACGATACCGTCAACTCCGTCGTTTGCTGTCTCCACGGTGAATCTCTTGATAGTGTGGGAAAAGATCATCTTCGCAACCCTTTTCCTTACGGTCCCCTCGGACACACCGATCATATTGCCTATCTCGGTGTTGGTGTATCTTGAGTTCTGCCTCAGGATCTCGAGAATTTGCCGGTCTCTTGAATCCACAGTTAAAGTAAGACAAGGTGATTAAAAACCATTTCTGATCAATAACGGTTTGCGCTAATCGGTTGCATGATCGCTACCTGTATAGCGATTGGCCCTTGCTTTCTTCCTGCTTCTTCTTTGATATCAGCTCCTTGGGGACTTTCAGTACCCGTATTATATTTGTAGCCTGGACCATGTATAGCGGAAGCCCTGTGTTGACGTCATTGCCATTCCGCATTATGGCAACAATTTCCATTTTTATCTGTATAACTGATCCATCCTTCAACTTGACAGTTACCCACTTTGGTTCGTCATCTGTCTCAAACTCAACCAGCTCACCCTGATCTGGAAAATTTCCCGGAATAGCCATATCCTCTTTATGCAGACTTTTAATTTAAATTTGCCTTATTCTATTTCCTTCAAATGAATGCTTAAGACTTTCCTGCCATAATTTGCCTGAGGACAGGCATATCATAGCCTAGCATGGGTATAAATTGGATAGCAGGGATCAATGTTTAAGGATTTAGCCACCTTCTACTGATGGCAGGCACCTTATCAAAATCACTGTCTTCACTAAGAAGGTCTGTAATAGATGCTCGCTTCATGGAGGCGACAATCAATGCGTCGCTTGGTTTTGGACAATACTTTAGGGTTTCCTTCATAATCAGATAATCGCTTTCCTCAAGCGGAAGAATTGATGTGAAGGGGAGTATCATGGAATCAATGAATTCAAGAGTTACGTTGTTTGGGATGCCATATTTCTTCTTGGAGATATAAATAAGCTCATCCAAAACTATCAAATTAGTGAATGTCCTGTTGCTGGTAAGTTCTTTTTCATAGTAATCAATAAAACTGTCAATGTTTTTGATTGGTGTATTCATATATATGAAAAAATTTGCATCTATGAATGTGCCGGTCAAAACTCATCCTCCAACGAATATTTCTTAACTTCACCTATTTCTGGGTGTTTAGCGTCTCTTACTGAAAGAATGGATTCCTTGTGTGATTTGGCGACCTTTTCAAATGCAGCTTTATCAAATTTCTTCGAGGGCGTAAGAACTATCCCATCATTTATACTAACCGTAAGATCATCTCCTTCCTCAATTCCAACTGCCTCCCTCAGAACTTTGGGTAGTATAATGTAGCCCTTCTTTCCAACTTTCAATTTCAGAGTCAAACTGGTTCCTCTGTAGTAGAGCTGGGTTAACTATTAATGTTTTACTATTGGGCTTCCTGTGTAACAATCCCAGATTTTCCTTACTGGCCTTTAGTTCATGGAAAATACTTTGTCTCCTTAATGTAAATAATAATTCAAAATCGATTCTTAAACCTTCATTTGCTGGATTTGGGCAAATTATTTGGAAGTCCCCATAAAAATTTGTTCTAACCCTTATCCCTCTGTTCTCCTGGATTTATTTCTAAAGACCGGGCATCTTACCTCTCCATCTTCGAAATTCAGCACTTTTAACTCCCTTGAGCGGGAAGTCCCCTTCTGGAAGGGGACGAGAGCGAATATTTTTGTATCGAGAGCGGATAAAGTTTCTGTCCACTGGGAGACAGAATGGAAGAAGGTCGGATCGCATATTGCTCCATGCATGCCTGCAATCCGCAAAGTCAGATGGCTTAGCATGGAGGACAAAGTACCTTCGGGCCGAGGGGAATTCAAGCCCATGGAGATTCCGCCAGTAACCTTTGAAGTGGGAAGCTCCCTGCGAAAGCTGGGAGAGGAGGTCGCTATATTGCCGAGTTATAACCCGATATATTGCGAGGGTAGCTAAGCTTGGCTAAAAGTGCAGGACTTAAGATTCTGTCCCTTAGGGGTTCGTGGGTTCAAATCCCTCCCCTCGCACTCTTGCAGCCTTCTTTCGTTTTTACAGGAAAAGAGTCTGATGGTGGGTGCATTCTACCGGTATCCAGAAGAATTTTTCATGATTTTGATATCTGCCTTCCCAACTGGAAAAACTTGCCGCCATGGAATACAAGGGGATTCTTTGAATCGTCATAGTAGGCAGTGAGTACCTCTCCAATGAACGCTGCATG
>JAJYRT010000174.1 GCA_021793945.1 Thermoplasmata archaeon | reverse complement strand
ACACGAATATAAAGAGGTATGCTGCCTGGTGAGCACTGATTCCGAGAACGAATACAAGTAGCGCTGGACCCCAAATCGTAAAGTTGTATGACACGGATTGCAATGTGAAGCTGATTATCCACGTCGTTGCAAGCGGCTTCGGATAATTGAAAAGTTCCTTCCACTTTGTCTTCTTGTTGAAGCTTGCAAAGTCGTCGACATTAATATCGACCTTATTTGGGTCTATCTTGTATATCTTTGCCACCACTTTCTTTGCGTCGTCAATTCTCCCCTTCGTGATCAACCACCTTGGAGATTCATACGCAAAGAATATCAAAAGCGGGATCAATATGAGCGGTATACCGCCTTCATAAAGGAGACCTCTGAATCCTATGATAGGCTCTAGATAAGCTGAACTGAGTGAGGCGAGGAGCGTTCCAACGGGAGTACCTACCACAACCAGCCCAACCAAAAAACCCCTCTTGGCCGCGGGTGCAAATTCTGCAACGTATGGGAATACTATTGCAAAAGACCCGCCGACTCCGATCCCAATGAAAAACCGGTAGAAGGCCAGCAACTGCCAATTGCCTGTGGGAACTGCACCTGAGAGAATACTGAAGAGTGAATAGATTACAACCATAATTATCAGGTTGATCTTTCGCCCATAAGAATCCATCAGTTTTCCAGCCCCAAATCCACCCACGACAAGTCCAATTCCTGATGCCAGAATAAGCCACGTAGCATCTCCAACGTTGATGTGCCACGGTTTGGAAATAAATGTGTTGATAAAGCCGATTATAAAGAAGTCAAAAAAATTCAAAAAACTTCCCACAAGCAGAGCCAACACAATGAATATCCATAACCTGGAAGTGTATCTGGCATATTTGTCAATACCCTTTAATTCCATCAGGATATCAACAACTAACTGTATTTAAATGTTTGTAATAGTGTATACCGTTGAATAAACATCGTCAGCTATTACAATATTTATGCTTTGTTTACTTAACTGCCAGAAATTTTCTTTCGTAAAACTTGCCCACAAGTTTTAGGGAACCCATACTAAGTTTGTTATCTCTTAGATGTGGAACCAGTCTTGCTCCAGTTCTGACTGGAGCGTATCCTGTTTACTCCCCTTTTGGTTATATCCACGATGCCTAATTTGCTCAACTTTTCTAAGTGGATATCCACCGACCTAAGATACAATGTGTATCCAATGACATCATTTATGTGTCTGTATATATGCAAAGTATCATACCTGTCTTTCCACAGCGCCCCCATAATCATTTTATCAATGTTATCAGTCGAAAAGATAGGTTTGAAAACCTATCACTTTATCCTGCTTCCATCGGGTACTTTCTCTGATACAATTACAAACTGTCCTTCTGCTTCAAGGTAGCCCTTCTTCCCGTCAACTAATGCCTGGACCCTGCATGTCCCTGAGGCGCATTCCGCGGATAAAGAGTATGCGTGTACCTCGTCTATGGTTATGGTGCCTTTTCCGTTGTACGGGTAGCCTCCCATTGTAACCCTGCCACCCTCAGGCACACCCTCAGGTACGGTGAGCAGCTTGACCGTTTCACCATTGTCCGCGGCAAGCAACATGCCATTTGAGTCCTCTCCCCGAAACTTTGCCTTCTTCAGGTTCCTCACCACTACGATCTTCCTGCCCAGCAGCTGTTCCTTTGTATAGTGGTCTCTCAACCCTGAAACTATCCTGGTTTCTGCGTCCCCAAAGGATACCTTGATGAGATAGAGTTTGTCTGCATCTGGGTGTTCAGCCACTCCCACAACCTTGCCAACGGCCAGATCAAGGCTGTTAGGGTTTGCAGCCGTAATGTCCATCTTCTTAAATGGCGGCTCTCCCTTCACCGGAGAATATGATGACACAGAGAACAGTGCCCTTTTGCTGTCAAAATACATTTCTTCCTTAATTCCAAGAATCTTCATTATGAGTTCCGCAGATGATGGGGTATAAGGATAGATCATGAAGGAAAGCGCCTCAGCGACTCCAAGGCTGACATACAGTTTCCTCATGCATGCATCTCTGTCTGTCTTGATCAGGTCCCACGGTTTAGATCGATTGAAATATGAGTTGGCGTACTTGACGAGTTCGAGCCATTCCTGAAGTGCCTTCTTTATCTGGACGTCCTCAAGCGCACTCTTCCACGCATTAAACCTCTCCCTGGTGAAACGGATCATTTCCTCATCATCGGAGTCATACTGGCCAATACCTGTTACTTCTGGGAAATGAGAGGCGGAAAATGAGACAACACGGTTTATGAAATTGCCGAACTTGTCTATGAATTCCGTATTGACCCTGTCAACAAGTTCCTCCATGGAGAAATTTGTGTCACCGCCCTCCGGCAGGTTACTGGCCATGTAGTATCTTAAATAATCCTTCGGTGCCAGCTTGAGGATTTCGTCCACGGTAAAACCGATCCCCCTGCTCTTAGAGAACTTCTCCCCCCTGAACCTGAGGTACTCATTCGCCACAACCCTGTACGGGAGATTCAGGTCGCCCCTGGCCATGATCATCGCCGGCCAGATTATGGTGTGGAACTCGATATTGTCCTTCCCCATGAAATTGTATACCGGTACCGACGGATCCTTCCAGTATTCCATCCACTCGTCAGGATTCTTTGTTCCTGAGAAAAAGACCCTGGATGCCGATACGTATCCTATGAGTGCCTCGAACCACACATAAATCCTCTTGTGGTCATAACCGTCCAGAGGTATGGGTACCCCCCAATCTATATCACGGGTTATAGGTCTCTCTTTCAGGCCCGACAATATGAAGTTCCTGGTGAAATTAATGACGTTGGGGCGCCAGTCCTTCCTGGTGTCAATCCATTCCAGCAGCCGATCCTGCAACAGGTCAAGGCGCAGGAAGAAATGATTGGTTTCCCTGAATTCGGGCACTGTGCCGCAGATGGAACACTTCGGATCGATAAGATCCTTTGCGTCAAGTGTCTTTCCACACTCATCGCACTGATCGCCACGAGCATCCTTGTAACCGCAGTTAGGGCAGGTACCCACAATGTAGCGATCGGGCATGAACCGATCACAGCCCGGGCAATAGGGGGCAATCATGTTTCGCTCCACAAGATAGCCCTTGTGCAGGAGATCCAGGAAGAATTCCGATGTCGTATGTGTGTGTATAGGATCTGTTGTCCGGGAGAATATGTCGAAGTTTATGTCCAGACTCCTGAATGTATTGAGATGCGCATTGTGGTAGAAGTCTGCAATCTCTCTGGGAGACCTGTGCTCCTTGTCTGCTTTTATGGTTATGGGTGTGCCGTATTCATCACTGCCTGAAACGTATAAGACCTGGTTGCCCATCATTCTCTGGAATCTTACAAATATGTCCGGGCCGAGGTAAGCGCCGGCAATATGACCAAGATGTAACGGACCGCTTGCGTAAGGAAGTGCACAGTTTACAAGTATTTTCATGAATGCTCTCCTGAGCAGAAATCCGTATATTATTTAACGTTTGCTCCTGTATGGAGTGGGGACTCAATTCTACAATTTGCTCAACATGGGCAGATTGTTGAGTTATATTGCACGCACTCAAGACTCGCAAAATATATATATTATTAAGACGTA
>JAJYRT010000173.1 GCA_021793945.1 Thermoplasmata archaeon | reverse complement strand
ACACGAATATAAAGAGGTATGCTGCCTGGTGAGCACTGATTCCGAGAACGAATACAAGTAGCGCTGGACCCCAAATCGTAAAGTTGTATGACACGGATTGCAATGTGAAGCTGATTATCCACGTCGTCGCAAGCGGCTTCGGATACTTGAAGAGTTCCTTCCACTTTGTCTTCTTGTTGAAGCTTGCAAAGTCGTTGACATTAATTTCGACCTTATTTTGGTCTATCTTGTATACCTTTGCGACCACTTTCTTTGCGTCGTCAATTCTTCCCTTCGTGATCAGCCACCTTGGAGATTCATACGTAAAGAATATCAAAAGAGGGATCAATATGAGCGGTATACCGCCTTCATAAAGGAGACCTCTGAATCCTATGATAGGCTCTAGATAAGCTGAACTGAGTGAGGCGAGGAGTGTTCCCACGGGAGTACCTACCACAACCAGCCCGACCAATAAACCCCTCTTGGCTGCGGGTGCAAACTCTGCAACGTATGGGAATACTATTGCAAAAGACCCGCCGACTCCAATCCCTATGAAAAACCGGTAGAAGGCTAGCAACTGCCAATTGCCTGTAGGAACTGCACCTGAGAGAATACTGAAGAGTGAATAGATTACAACCATAATTATCAGATTGATCTTTCGCCCAAAAGAATCCATCAGTTTTCCAGCCCCAAATCCACCCACGACAAGTCCAATTCCTGATGCCAGAATAAGCCACGTAGCATCTCCAACGTTGATATGCCACGGTTTGGAAATAAATGTGTTGATAAAGCCGATTATAAAGAAGTCAAAAAAATTCAAAAAACTTCCCACAAGCAGAGCCAACACAATGAATATCCACAATCTGGAAGTGTATCTGGCATATTTGTCAATACCCTTTAATTCCATTAGGATACCAACAATTAACCCTATTTAAATGTTTGTAATATTGTATACCATCGGATAAACATCGTCAGCTATTACAATATTTATGCTTTGTTTACTTAACTGCCGGAAATTTTCTTTCGTAAAACTTGCCCACAAGTTTTAGGGAACCCATACTAAGTTTGTTATCTCTTAAGTGCGGAACCAGTCATTCTCCAGTTCTGACTGGAGCGTATCCTGTTTACTCGTCTTTTGGTTATATCCACGATGCCCAATTTGCTCAACTTTTCTAAGTGGATATCCACCGACCTAAGATACAATGTGTATCCAATGACATCATTTTTGTGCCTGTACACATGCAAAGTATCATAGCTGTCCTTCCACAGCGCTCCCATAATCATTTTATCAATGTTATCAGTCGAAAAGATAGGTTTGAAAACCTATCACTTTATCCTGCTTCCATCGGGGACTTTCTCAGATACAATTACAACCTGTCCTTCTGCTTCAAGGTAGCTTTTCTTCCCGTCAACTAATGCCTGGACCCTGCATGTCCCTGAGGCGCATTCCGCGGATAAAGAGTATGCGTGTACCTCGTCTATGGTTATGGTGCCTTTTCCGTTGTACGGGTAGCCTCCCATTGTAACCCTGCTACCCTCAGGCACTCCTTCAGGTACGGTGAGTAACTTAACAGTTTCACCATTGTCCGCGGCAAGCAACATGCCATTTGAGTCCTCTCCCCGAAACTTTGCCTTCTTAAGATTCCTCACCACTACGATCTTCCTGCCCAGCAGCTGTTCCTTTGTATAGTGGTCCCTCAACCCCGAAACTATCCTGGTTTCTGCGTCCCCAAAGGATACCCTGATGAGATAAAGTTTGTCTGCATTTGGGTGTTCAGCCACTTCCACAACCTTGCCAACGGCCATGTCGAGGCTGTTAGGGTTTGCAGCCGTAATGTCCATCTTCTTAAATGGCGGCTCTCCCTTCACCGGAGAATATGATGATACAGAGAACAATGCCCTTTTGCTGTCAAAATACATTTCTTCCTTAATTCCAAGAATCTTCATTATGAGTTCCGCAGATGATGGGGTATAAGGGTAGATCATGAGGGAAAGCGCCTCAGCGACTCCAAGGCTGACATACAGTTTCCTCATGCATGCATCTCTGTCTGTCTTGATCAGGTCCCACGGCTTAGACCGATTGAAATACGAGTTGGCGTACTTGACGAGTTCGAGCCATTCCTGAAGTGCCTTCTTTATCTGGACGTCCTCAAGCGCACTCATCCACACATTAAACCTCTCCCTGGTGAAACGGATCATTTCCTCATCATCGGAGTCATACTGGCCAATACCTGTTACTTCTGGGAAATGAGAGGCGGAAAATGAGACAACACGGTTTATGAAATTGCCGAACTTGTCTATGAATTCCGTATTGACCCTGTCAACAAGTTCCTCCATGGAGAAATTTGTGTCACCGCCCTCCGGCAGGTTACTGGCCATGTAGTATCTTAAATAATCCTTCGGTGCCAGCTTGAGGATTTCGTCCACGGTAAAACCGATCCCCCTGCTCTTAGAGAACTTCTCCCCCCTGAACCTGAGGTACTCATTCGCCACAACCCTGTACGGGAGATTCAGGTCGCCCCTGGCCATGATCATCGCCGGCCAGATTATGGTGTGGAACTCGATATTGTCCTTCCCCATGAAATTGTATACCGGTACCGACGGATCCTTCCAGTATTCCATCCACTCGTCAGGATTCTTTGTTCCTGAGAAAAAGACCCTGGATGCCGATACGTATCCTATGAGTGCCTCGAACCACACATAAATCCTCTTGTGGTCATAACCGTCCAGAGGTATGGGTACCCCCCAATCTATATCACGGGTTATAGGTCTCTCTTTCAGGCCCGACAATATGAAGTTCCTGGTGAAATTAATGACGTTGGGGCGCCAGTCCTTCCTGGTGTCAATCCATTCCAGCAGCCGATCCTGCAACAGGTCAAGGCGCAGGAAGAAATGATTGGTTTCCCTGAATTCGGGCACTGTGCCGCAGATGGAACACTTCGGATCGATAAGATCCTTTGCGTCAAGTGTCTTTCCACACTCATCGCACTGATCGCCACGAGCATCCTTGTAACCGCAGTTAGGGCAGGTACCCACAATGTAGCGATCGGGCATGAACCGATCACAGCCCGGGCAATAGGGGGCAATCATGTTTCGCTCCACAAGATAGCCCTTGTGCAGGAGATCCAGGAAGAATTCCGATGTCGTCTGTGTGTGTATAGGATCTGTTGTCCGGGAGAATATGTCGAAGTTTATGTCCAAACTCCTGAATGTATTGAGATGCGCATTGTGGTAGAAGTCTGCAATCTCTCCTGGAGACCTGTGCTCCTTGTCTGCTTTTATGGTTATGGGTGTGCCGTATTCATCACTGCCTGAAACGTATAAGACCTGGTTACCCATCATTCTCTGGAACCTTACAAATATATCCGGGCCGAGGTAAGCGCCGGCAATATGACCTAGGTGCAAAGGACCGCTTGCATAAGGAAGTGCACAGTTTACAAGTATTTTCATGAATGCTCTCCTGAGCAGAAATCCGGATATTATTTAACGTTTGCTCCTGTATGGAGTGGGGACTCAATTCTACAATTTGCTCAACATGGGCAGATTGTTGAGTTATATTGCACGCACTCAAGACTCGCAAAATATATATATTATTAAGACGTA
>JAJYRT010000018.1:7666-19677 GCA_021793945.1 Thermoplasmata archaeon | reverse complement strand
CACACGGAGAAGGCATTCAACTCGCTTGAATTCATTGTGATCCAGGATTTCTTCCTCAACGAGACAGCCAAGAAATTCGGGTCGGTTTTTCTGCCAGCTGTTACCTCCTACGAGAAGGATGGGACTTTCATGAATTCAGAGAGGCGTGTGCAGAGGGTCAGGAAGGCCATGAATCCGCTGGGAAACTCGAAGCCGGACTGGAAGATTATTGATCTGGTAGCTGAATACATGGGATTCGGGAAAGATTTCGCTTTCAACACCCCGGAAGATATCTGGAACGAGATAAGGGAACTGTGGGAAGTGGGACACGGAATTACGTACAGAAGGCTGGAAAATGGAGGCATACAGTGGCCGTGCCCATCAGAAGACCATCCGGGTACAAGAATACTGCATACGGATAAGTTCACGCTCGGGAAGAAGACTTCCCTGGTTGTTACAAAATACCTGCCAACTTCAGAGGTAACAACAGCGGATTACCCGATCCTGCTTTCAACAGGCAGATCCCTGTTCCAGTTCAATGCGGCAACAATGACAAACAGGTCAGGTAACAGGGCGTTCCATGATACGGATTATGTGTACATTTCCCGTGCTGATGCGGAGAAAATGAATCTAAGAACAGGAGAAAAAGTGAAGCTTGTCAGCAGGTACGGTGAAGCAGTGACAAAGTTTTCAGTGAATTACGATCTGAAAGATGGCACTGCATTTGCAACCTTCAACGATCCTGAGGTCGGACTCAATCAGGTAACAGGCCCACAGAGAGATGCAAAACAGAATACGCCGGAATACAAGGTGACTGCTATCCGGATCGAGAAAACATGAAATAAAAATAAAAAAATGGTATAATTTCCCCTTAACTGAGAAAATCATACACAAGTGGCGCCAGATCGCTTGGTTGATATCCGCTGTATGTTATTGGATTTGTGTCGTATCCGGAGGTTATGAGACCAAAGTTGTTATATGGTCCAGTTCCGGGCGTGTAATTCCACCAGAAATTGCCATTCCAATGATCCTTGTAGTGCACTGTCAGCCCGGAAAATATGCTGTAGTCAGGGCTTATTGCTGTGTTGTATACCGTGAAATTATTTCCGGATATTACGTTACCTCTGCTGTACATTGTCAGTGCAACGGGCCCATTTGGTGATGTGCCAAACGTAGTTGAGACATTTATCACTGCATAATTTGTGTGGTTTAGATGTGAGGACTGGACAAACTGGTTTCCATAAACATTGTTGTTACCCATCTCACTGTGCATATTGTAAATGAGCATGGAACTGTCAAGTGTTGTGAACTGGTTGTCATTCACGTTATTGTTCTGTGAATTCCAGAGAAGCAAGTTAGCCACCGGAAACTCAGTCTGCTCGAAAGAAAACCATCCAGTGATCTTATTTCCTATGACCTGTGCATTGGAAGTTTGATATAGCACCAGACCGAGGTTGTTGGTGGACGGCAGCCCGAAAAACGACGAAACAGAATAAGCTACTGCGTTATTTGCGTAATTCACCGTGAAGGAGGGCTCTGAAGTTACCAGGGTATAGGCGCTGATGTCATGCAGCAACAATCCAGAAAATGCCGGAAACGCGTAGTCATTAAGTTCTCCAAAGAGAGGATTAATGTATCCGGAGGCAGGAGCATTGTTGTAGATGACGTAGGGGCTATTCTGCTGTCCGCTTCCATTGCTTGAGATGTATTTGAGCTGGGAATTGTCCATCGCATAAAGCGGTGTATAAACTCCAAGCGCCGAATTAGATGAGAGTGTCTGCTGCCCGTTGTAGCCAGGGTCTAGTTGCGACATCTGCGGATTGTAGTTGCTGAGCATCACATCTGAAGCCATCGCCCCGAATGGTACGGTGAAAGAGTACATTCCTGAGTTTGACAGCGGTACCCATGCCGAGTTGTTTTGGCTGAAAGAGGTCCCCGGAGATGCAAACATGAAGGCATTCGGTGGGTTTATTGTACCACTGTATGAGGACATCTTTGTTACTTTGGAAACCCCCCACATTGGGTAAACAAAGGATGGGCCGGCAGTTAGCATTGCCACATCATTGTTGGTCCATGATACTGCAACTCCCTGAGAAGTTTCACCTGTCTGCGATCCAACGTCGTATGTGTCAGGGAAATTTGTATATGTTGTGCCACTAAGGTACTTTAGCTGCAAACTGGCACTTATGTTAAGGACATTTGCCGTGCTCCCCCCTCCGGGTCCGCCTATCATGATCTCTGCGTCATACGGAATAAAGCCGGTAGGAGTGAGTGTGTTACCGCTAATGAGGTATTGTGGCTGAGGTGCAGTGTAAGACGGGTTTGAGGCAGGCACGGAGTTAAATATAATTTCGTCGTAGCTTCCAGAATAGTAGTTGCCGGATGTCTCAAGAGAGTAATTGTAGAACACCGTTGATCTGCCGTTTATAACCGAGGTATTAAGATAAAGATTCAGAGTAAACGGATACGTTACCTGGAATACGGGCCCAAGTGCATAGTAGTAATAGGGAAAGACAGGAGTCCCATCGTATGAATATAGTGAATTCGGAGTCAGGTTAAAAGCCGAGCTTGAAAAATTCCATAGGTTGTCCAGCAATTGCAGAGTATGTGTTCTTGCAGAATAGAACACAACATTCTGTGTCCAGAATGAGTAGTTGCTCTGTCCAAAGAGTGCCACATTATCCAGGACAGCATTAAGCTGGAAAGTGACGCTGTTTGGTCCGTCGTCAAGCGCAGAAAAATCCTTGAGGTTACTTATATTCAACGTCGCCATTACGCTGTTAAACTCAAGGTTGTAAGCCTTCAGCTTCCCTCCATGTCCAACAGGAGCCACGCCGTAGGCTCCGATGCCCATAGGAGCGGGGGCAGTTGTGTATGAAGGTGTGATGACACCGCCACTTTTGTCTACCTTTGGATTAAAGTTTGGCAGATATACGTATTTTGCGGGTATTCCCTTCTCGGTCAATGCATTCATCACCTGTGCTGCTTTACCCGCCAAGGTCGGGTTTGCATTTTGGTTTGCCGCGAGGCTGCTCGGGGTATTTGCCTGATTGGAGGAGCCGTTGTTAGCAACAACCCCGCCAATCAGTGCCATCGACGACATCACCATTGCAAACGCAACGAAAATCACTATTGCCAGTACAAATTTACGTCTCAACATGTATATTCATGAAAATATACGACATACACATATATGAGCATTTTTCTCTACACAAAGTGACAATTACCTGAATTTCAATTTCAGGGATTATCACGGTAAATGGCGGGTTTTATTGAGGATCACATGTAGAAAATGCAACATCGAAAGGCAATTATCCGGACATCATGTCAACGGGCATAATACCATGCCTTCGGCTCCAAACACTCGTTCGTGGCTGAAGGTGGCAAATATAATTATCCAACCACTTCTTATCTTTCTTCATGCAAGGTCGTCCCAGAGTCAAGTCACTGGTTGTATCCGTAGCTCTTATTACTGTTGTTCTTGTGGTAACGGCGATACCTATCGGTGGATTGCCGCCTCTCCAGCAGTTCCTTAATCCGACATCCGGTGTCTGGGATCCGCATATTCCTGCTTATTCAACAGGCATTCAGTATCTGAACATTACGGTAAATGGATCGGCGTCCAGCATTGTCGTTTACAGGGAGGCTAACGGTTTTATAGGAATAGATTCAAACACTACGTGGGGCATGTATTATGAGCAGGGATACCTCGAAGCACAGTACCGCCTTGAGGAAATGGATTTCCTTAAGAGAACAGCTCTGGGCACCCTTTCACAGGTGGTTGGGCCATCCGTATTGTCATCTGATATATTTTACAGGACACTGGAGGATTACCAGATTGCTGCCGAGGAGAGGGCAGGTCTGTCAGCCACGAACCAGACTTACCAGGCAATGCACAATTTTGCCCTGGGCATTAACGCATACATTAGTTCCCTCACGCCGGCGACCCTTCCAATACTCTTCAAGTTGCTTGACTACACTCCCCATGACTGGAATGTCACAGACGTGCTTGCAGTGCAGCAGCTATTCATCTGGCAGAACAGCGCCGGTGGAATGGATCCGCTCTATTTCAACTACGCGCTCCAGAAAATGCCAGAAAACGTGACTCAGGGACTATACCCATCCTACCCGGCCGGAATACAGAATCCCATAGTGCCGAACTCCATTAATCCATCCATCTACAATGAAACTGGTGATATGCATAACCTGACCCTTTATTCACCGTCATACAACTACACCGGAGTATCGTCCACTGGACTCGCCCAGAGCGATGCCCTCGCCATCAGGGCATATTCGCAGGTAAACGCCGAGGACTCCTATGCGTTTGAAAAGTACTTCGGTGCCAACGGCTCCCTCAACATGCAGTATGCAACGTTCAGGGATTTCGGCAGCAATGACTGGGCGGTTAACGGCGTGAAGACAGGCAATTCCTCGGCACTGCTTGCCAATGACCCTCACCTGACCACATCCGTCCCCTCCATCTGGATTGGATTCCAGCTGGTTTCTCCAGGGGAGAATGCCGTGGGAGTAATATTTCCAGGCTTCCCGGGAATAATTCTCGGGCACAATACCAACGTTTCATGGGGCGCAACAAATGGACAGGTCCAGGAGACTTACTTTTATGCTGAAAACGTCAGCAGTGCGCATCCCTACATGTATTACATGAATGGTACCTGGAATAAGTTCCAGTTAATCAACGAATCCATTCCAGTGAAAGGGGAGGCAAATTACAGGATAACGGTAGAACGGGCAGCCAATGGCGTCGTAATTCAGAATGGCAGCTCCCCAATTGCAATGGACTGGACAGGACTGTATCCGTCCTACGAGATCACGGCGGTGGTGCTTAATGATCGCGCAAACACCGTCAACGAGTTCAGGCAGAACCTGGTCGCATATTTCAAGGTAGCCATACAGAACTGGGCTGTGGCAGATTCTGGCGGTTATATAGGGATATTTCCATATGGCAACTACCCGGTAATCAACGCAGGAAACCCCAGAGGCATACTTCCCGGGACAGGACAGTATAACTGGATGGGCTTTATCCCGATTGACAAGCTCCCCTATCTGTATGATCCGGCAAGGGGTTACGTCTTCTCCGCAAACCAGATAACAGTATCCCGGAACTACCCGTATTACATCGGTTGGGATTATGAGTCAGGCTACAGGGCCGATGAAATACATTACCTGCTGAACTCAACCTATGGGTTCAACACGTCAAAAATGGAAAGCGTCCAGCTCTCTGTGCACGACTTCACCTCAAACATAATGATCAAGCCATTGCTTTCGTCGCTTGAATATGGTGGTATGGCACGAATGGCCGGATATTCTAACCTTTCAGCATGGGACGGCAACATGACCGTGAATTCCGTGGCTGCAACCATTTACTATTTCTGGCTGGCCAACCTCGTGAATGACACCTTCCGGCCATACCTGCAGTATTATAACATCACTCCATCCGAAGGACTCAACCAGACATCGTTCTTCCTTGGTTCCGATGCCACCTATCACGGGCCGCTGATCGAGGACATAATCAACTGGACGCTCACTGATCCGTCAATCCACTGGTTCAATAACCCCATTACGGGAATGACGAGGAACGAGACAAATGTCATGCTTCTTGCATACAACCAGACAGTGGCCTACCTTGACTCGGTATACGGGTCCATCTCAGGCAGGTGGGAATGGGGCAATGTTCACCAGCGTGTGCTGTCCAGTTTCTTCGGGGTATCATCGATGAATACGGAACAGCTTCCAGCAGCCGGTGACGGAAATACAGTAAATGCTGCTTACGGTCTTGTGTCGGATTTCGGGCCCTCCTGGAGAATGGTAGTTAACATGAGCCATCCGCAGAGTGCCGTTGGAATATATCCCGGGGGAATATCGGAGAATCCATTGAGCAGCTATTATTCCAACACGTTCGCGGACTGGAACAACGGAGTTTATTTCAGGTTGATTCCGGAGACAGCTCCAGCTGAATTCTACTCCGGCTATGCAGGGGTGAGCTAGATGAGATACGGTATTCTCATAGCGTTCCTCGCCAGCCTTCTGCTATCATTTGCACTTTCTTTCACGTATTACTGGTACCTTATATTCATTCCTGAAGTTATAGTGGGAATGTTCCTAGTGGTGCGGATAAGGCATGCTCTCCTTGCAGGCATAGGCGCGGCCCTTGGGACTGTACTGCAGATTCTGTCCTATGAGGGTCCTTTCAGGCTGTCCGAGTCCGCTCTGGTAGCTGGAGTTGCTGGAATTCCAGGCGGATCAGCAATCTTCCTCGTATTCACCATGATAATTGTGTTTGTCATAGCTGCTCTCGGAACCATTATAGGAATGTCACTGAATCCTATGATCAAAAAAATGGAAAAAAATAATAACCCTGGTTAAAGCGGAAGGCTCATGCCAAGGGCGAATGTGGTTACTGCTGCAAACATCAGGTACATCAGCCATGTGCCAGTTACGAGGTGCCAGAATCCTTTTATTCTGGTCCACTGGGCGGATTTCATCAGGCTGGCCGGTATGTCGGAAATGTAAACGAACGCAAGCAGTATAAACAGTACAGCTACCGGGATGTCCGATGCCTTGAAGAAGACAAAAGCACCCGTAATGGATATCCAGAGGAACGCTACAGCCATGTATCCGTCCACAGTCGTGTCTCCGCCATAGTAACGGTTTATTCCCAGCGCAAACCAGTGTACACCGTAAGCTGTGAAGGCAGTCGCAGCCATGTAAAGGACCGGGCTGGCCTGGAAAGCGTTGAATACGGTGAGTCCAAGGAATAAATATGTTCCTGCCAGGAATTGCATGAATCCTGGCATCCATATGCCCCACTGTCCCAGCACTTTGCTAACTTTTTCAGTCATTTCCTTTGGTATCCTGAAGAATTCCCAGCCCCCATAAATGAAGTATCCGGTACCAAGGCCGAAGAATCCTATAGCAAGCGGCGGTAAAGCTCCTGTCATATTAACCAATAATTATAATCACATAATATATAATAATATATCGGTGCCTTGACCGGAATCGGATGTACAAGAATAATTAGGGTCAGGATCAGGCAGGTTGCCGGGCTATCCTTTCAGGATGGGCATAAACGCTGAATCTGCCCTTCCTTACAAAGCATGCCAGGGTGATCCCGAAGGTTTCTGCAACCTCAATTGCAAGACTGGAAGGCGCAGAGATAGACGAAACAATGGGGAAGCGTGCCATTGCAGCTTTCTGAAGGATTTCAAAACCTCCCCTGCCACTTATCTGGAGTATGAATGGGCCGGCATCGAGCAATTTGTGTGAGAAAAGATATCCGACGCATTTATCGACAGCGTTATGCCTTCCAACATCCTCCATTGTCACAATATGTTTGCCCCTAAAGTCAAAGATTCCTGCGGCGTGTATTCCTCCAGTGATCCCGAAGAGGTCCTGGCTCTCCATCATTCTTTCAGGCAGGGATAGGATAATGCCTCCATCGACAGTATCTGATTCCCTAATGATCCCGTTTCCACGAATGAAAATCTCGTTTATGCTGCTCTTTCCGCAGACACCGCAGCTCGAGCTTAAGAAGAAATTCCTGCTGTTAAGTTTGATCAATGGCAGTGCATCACTCAGAGCTACCGTTATTGTGTTGCTTACATGATCGCATTCGACGTGATCGACATCTTTCGGCGACTTTATAAAACCCTCGGTAAGGAGGAAGCCGAGAGCAAGTTCCCTGTCGTTCACAGGCGTCCTCATCGTTACCGCGACATTCTGAGTCTTCCCGCCCTGGAGGAGGCGTATCTCAAGTGGTTCCTCTGTCACAACAGAATCTGAGTCATCCCTGCAGAAACCAGGGCCAGAGAACCTTGACACCCTGGTCTGGATGTAGCCATGGCTGTCGTCAGTCCTGATCATGTTCACTATCCCTGGTCTTTTTTGTAAAACCTTTCATGATGCCGATGAGTATTCTCATTCCAGAGCTTACGTCTGGATCCTTGATCAATGAGTTAAGTGAAAGCAGGCCCATTGGCTTCCCATGATACTCCCCGCTTCCCCTGTTCATCTCGTCAGCAGCGTTCTCCATGAAGTTCCTGACCATCTCCGGTGGGAGCCGGGATAGAAGAGTGTACAAGGCGGTTATGTTCCTGATGAAATTTTCCATGCGTCTGTCTGAAAGTTCCTCAGTTATTGTAGAAAGGGCGTCATTGTAATTCTCAAGCAGGGAAGAAGCTATTGAAAGGATCCCGCTGTCACTAAGCGCCTTTACTGCATGCATCAGTTCGATCAAAGATTTGCCGTACTTTCCGGACATGAATTCCATTGCATCAGGGCCGGTTTCAGTGCTTTTCTCGTCTTCAGTTATCCTCGAAATCGACTCCGACATCTCAGTTCCTCCCGTCGTCGACTATTGGCCGGTAATCTTTTCTCTTCCACTTCTCCTCTATCCTCACGCCTACCTGCGGCCTGGGATGCCCATATCTGGGATTCGTAATGGGCAGAGGTATGTGTGGCTTGACTCCTGCAATCTTCTCCATCTTCACGGGCAGTTCCTTATATGCTGGCGTATGCGCGGTTGGGTCCATCAGCCTGCTTGTGAGTATATTTATGCCCTCCTCACCGGGGTCGTTCATGGGCATGTACATCTCCCTGCCGGTTACGCGCTCGGTCACGAGCACCCTGGTCTTCAGGTGACCCCATCTCGATGTGAGCCTGACTTCATCACCGTTCTCTATCATCCTTTCCTTCGCGAGCTCAGGTGAAATCTCGACAAAGGTATTCGGTACTTTCTCCTTGATTCCAGGGCTCCTGTAGGTTTCGTTTCCCTCATGAAAATGCTCCAGCAGCCTCCCATTGTTGAGATGCAGGTCAAACTCGCTGTCCACAACAAGGGGTGGGTGGTACTCCAGCGGATAGAACCTCGCCTTGCCGTCCGGGAAGTGGAATTCACTTTTATAAAGAAGAGGGACATCATTGCCATTCTGATCCACCGGCCATTGCTGGCTTGCAAACCCAACCAGTTTGTCGTAAGAGACGCCGGCAAAAATCGGCGAAAGCCTTGCAGCTTCCTGCATGATCTCGGAAGGGTGCTTGTAGTTCCAGTCGTAACCCAACTGCTTCGCAACCATCTGGATTATCTCCCAGTCAGCCTTTGCATTTCCAATCGGGTCCATTACCTTGTATATCCGCTGGATGCGCCTCTCTGTATTTGTAAATGTACCCTCTTTCTCGAGACTGACCGATGCAGGAAGTACCACATCGGCGTGCTTCGCCGTTTCCGAGAGGAAGGCGTCCTGGACCACAAGGAAATCAAGCCTGTCGAGCATTTCCCTTATGTAGTTTGTTGAAGACCCCGTTGTGACAAGCTCTTCCCCGATAATGTACATGCTCCTGATCTTTCCGTCGGCAATTCCCTCAATGCAGGTGTTGTTATCCACTCCAGGAGAGGCTGGAATTTTGCACTTCCACTCTTCCTCAAAGCGTCTTCTTGCATTGTCATCAGATACTTTCTGGTATCCGGGGAGATAGGCATTCATGGCCCCAAAATCGCTTGCTCCCTGAACGTTGTTATGTCCCCTGAGCGGGTATGCACCTGTACCAGGCCTGCCATAATTCCCCGTAACCAGCAGGAGATTTGATATGGATGTGGAGGTGTCGCTACCTGCCTGGTGCTGGGTCACTCCCATTGCCCACAGGATGCACATACTGCCGGCCCCGTGTATGGTTTCAGCCACGCTCACCAGCGTATCCCTACCAATTCCTGTCACTCTCTCAGCGTAATCAAGCGTGAAGGGTTCCAGGCTCTTTCTATAACTCTCGAAATCATTTGTTCTGCTGGCAATGAATTTTGTGTCAGCCCATCCCTGATCAATAATGTACTTCGTGACTGCTGAGAGCCAGACTAGGTCTGTTCCGGGGTTAGGATGAAGGAAAATGTCTGCCCTTTCGGCCATTTCATGCTTCCTCAGATCAGACACTATTAACTTCTGATGGTTGATCTTGTGTGCCCTCTTCACCCGTGTTGCAATTACAGGGTGAGATTCAGCGGTGTTTGTACCTACTGCGATTATGAGGTCCGAACGGTATATATCGCTTATGGAACCCGAATCGCCTCCGTAACCGACGGTGCGCCAGAGGCCGGTTGTAGCCGGTGCCTGGCAGAATCTGGAGCTGTTGTCCACGTTGTTAGTATAGAAAACCTGCCTCGCAAGTTTCTGCATCAGGAAGGATTCCTCGTTTGTTCCCTTAGAGGATGCAATGAATTCTATTGCATCTCCGCCGAACTTCTCCTTGACGTTTGAAAGACCGTTTGCAACAGCCTTTATTGCCTCATCCCAGGAAGCAGTCCTGAAATGGTCGCCATCCCTTATCAGTGGTTTAGTAAGCCTGTCGCTGCTGTTGACGAAATCCCATCCGAATTTCCCCTTTATGCAGGTCGAGATTCCGTTTGCAGGTGATTCCGGCATAGGCTGCACCTTAAGGATTTCTCTGCCTTTTGTCCACATTTCGAAGGAACATCCAACGCCACAGTATGTGCATACAGTCTTTGTTTTTCGAATCTGGGACTTCCGCATGGCGGATTCAACATTGCTGATAGCCATTACGGGTTTCATGCCCACCGTAGGCTCAAGATCCTTCACAAGATCTATCATCTTCTTCTTGGTCTTCTCCCTTATTCCCGTGAAGAAGCCCGCTTTGCCGATCATTGTCTTCTCCATGAGCGCATTGACGGGGCAGACCGTTACGCAGTGGCCGCAGGATACGCATGATGAATCGTTTATTGGTACGTTGTTGTCCCACACAACCCTGGGTCGGTCAAGTGTCCAGTCTATGGACAGCGTCTCGTTGACCTCCACATCCTGGCACGCCTCCACGCACCTGCCGCAGAGTATGCACTGGTTAGGGTCATACACATAGAACGGATTGCTGTCATCAACTGGATACGGTTTGGGTTCAAAGGGGTATTTCTGATTGTCTATTCCCAGGTCGTGCACAGTGTTGTGAAGGGCGCAATCACCGTTGTTATTCTCGCATACAGTGCAGTACATATCATGGTTATGCAGGATCCTGTTTGTTGCCTCTACCTGGAGATCAATAACGTCCCTGCTCCGTGTATCTACAACTATCTCACCCTTGACAGGTTCTGTACATGACCTCACAACCCTGCCGTTGACCTTCACAAGGCAGGTGTCACAGCTGCCGATGGGCCCGAGATTTGGCTGGAAACAGATATGAGGCACATTTATTCCATTATCAATCAACGTTTCAAGAATCGTGGTCTTTGCCGTTGTCAATCTGGTTCCGTCCACCATTAGCCCTTTCAATCCATCAGTCATAACAACACCGAAACAATAACCATCAGGGGCGTATCAGGCAAACAAATCTCCTGATAATTATTATAAATTATAACTGAACATCATATTTATATCTTGGCAATGGGGCGCAGCCAGCAAATGAATTTATATCTGCATCATGACTTATATGCTTGTGTCGAAACCTGCAAACGCCAAGTTGGGAAAATATATATCGCCGGAAAGAAAGGGCGAATTGATAGAACTATTGAAGCAACGCTTTGACGAGAACATGATAAGGCACAGTGGCATTATCTGGAAAAAAATTCAGGCGAGGCTGGAAGCGAATGCTGAAAAAATATGGTCAGTTAATGAAATGGAAAGAACCGGAGGCGCGCCCGACGTTGTAAGTTATGATGAAATTACCGATAAATACTTTTTTTACGACTGCTCCCCGGAAAGTCCAGCGGGCAGAAGGAGTATCTGTTATGACGGCAGAGGGCAGGAGGCAAGGGAGAAACAGGGCATTAAACCTGGAGGGAACGCCATTGATATGGCTGCAACCATTGGCATTGAAATTCTGACAGATGTGCAATACCGTCAGCTTCAGAAAATCGGAAATTTCGACACAAGGACTTCCAGCTGGCTGAAAACACCGCCCGATATAAGGAAGCTTGGAGGAGCTATTTTTGCCGACAGGCGTTACGGAACAGTATTCGTGTACCATAACGGCGCATCCTCTTTTTACAGTGGAAGGGGATTCCGCGGATTCCTGGA
>JAJYRT010000018.1:0-7566 GCA_021793945.1 Thermoplasmata archaeon | reverse complement strand
AAACACCGCCCGATATAAGGAAGCTTGGAGGAGCTATTTTTGCCGACAGGCGTTACGGAACAGTATTCGTGTACCATAACGGCGCATCCTCTTTTTACAGTGGAAGGGGATTCCGCGGATTCCTGGAGGTCTGAAATGAAATATAGGACGCCAAAAAAAATAATGAAACTCTTAATGGATAGAACCAGGAAAGTAGGGGACATCATGCATAAGGTCTCGAAAGCAACCATAGCTTATGCGAAGAGCCTGAACATCGATACAATCGTCATAGGTCACAACAATGGACGGAAACAGTCTATCAACATGGGAAAGAGAATCAGGAGAGGCGCGTGCCAATCTGCAAACGGCACACTGATCCATGCCGATCTCAATGGATCGTGTAACATAATAAGAAGAGCAATCCCCGAAGCTTTTGCGAACGGGATAGAGGGTGTAGAGCTATACCCAAGAAGTTTAAGCATCAGACAGATGATAATTTCCAAAGGTGGATGTTAACATGGATAACGGAAATCGTAAGGTGGATGGAACTGGATGGAAACGTTTCAGATTAAAGGAAAAGAAGAATGAAGCGGATGGCGTGAAGAGTTTCATCTTTGAATCGACTGAAACTCAGATGTACTTTTTGCCGGGGCAGCATGTAATAATACGCTTTCCGGATCTTGAGGGAGACCAGCGAGGAAAGATGCGGCATTTCTCAATCTCCACATCACCCCTGGAAGGAAAATACATAGGCATAACAACAAGCATCGAACCCATGGATTCACCCTTCAAGAGGAAGCTTGATTCATTGGATAAGGGAGAGGAAGTTGATGTCTTTGGTGCCATAGGGAAGTTCATCTTTGAGCCTAGCCTGTGGAAGGAAAGGATTATTGTGCTGGTCGCAGGCGGGATAGGTATAACACCATTCAGGAGCATGATAAAATATGCCCTTTCCATGAATGGGAATTTCAGGATCCGCCTCCTCTATTCCGGGAAAACTTCAAATAGTCTAATCTTCAGGAAAGAACTTGATGGGTTGGCTACCGGAGATTCTCGGCTAAAGATATTCTACACTGTAACGGGCGAACCAGAGGGATCCGGAAACCTGCACAGGGGGAGGGTCGACCAGGAATTTATCAGGGCTAACGTTGAGGAATTGGATAATGCCATGTTCTATATATGCGGCCCTCCGAGAATGGTCGATGAAGAAACACGCGTGATAGTATCAGATCTCGGCGTGGATAGAAACAGGATTCGTACGGAGCAGTTTCTTGGCTATTGAATCTGTCACCGTGTAAAGATTGATGCTGGAAGACCTATTTTTCCATCATTTTCCTCATCATGCCTGCCATTTTGCGGGCATCATCGTCACCAGCCTTCTCAAGGTTTTCAACAACTCCCTTTCTGTCGCTCATGGGGTGGTTCTGGCTCAACTTCCATCCAGCATCCACTGTCTGTGATTCTACCCTGAAAGCAACAATCTCCTCAACCATTTTCTGGTAGTAGGCTTCCTTTTCTCTCCCCTCCTTGCGCCACTCTGCGTCCAGGAATGTTGACAGCCTGATCAGGAAATCCTCAGTGTCCTTCCTTTCCATCACCTTGAGGGTGCCCGTGATCCTGACGGAAACATAGTTCCAGGTCGGAACGGATTTCCTTATCTCATACCATCTGGGTGAGATGTAGTGGTGAGGCCCGAAAAACAGTATGGTGACCTTCCTGTCCATTGCCTTCTTCCACTGTGGATTGTTTTTGGCCATATGGCCGTATACGACAAGCTTCCCATCCTCGACTTCGTGAATGAGAGGTATGAGGGTTGTGGTAACTTCATCTCCCACGGGGAAGAGGAGGAAAGCGAACGGGTTCTCCTCGACGAAGCGTCTTATCTCGTCGAAATCCTTTTGTCCGAAATAATCCGGAATATACACAAGGTTCCATAATCCACAATTATAAATGTGTTTGCAGAACTGAAAAGGAAGTAAAGATGAAAATGTGTTTATGCTTTTGGAAATTACGTTCCTGATCTGGCAATTCTCTTCTAATGGATAGGAGTAGGATGCTTTTCAGAGAATTTTCCCACGAGCCAGCCACCAAACCCGATTCCCCACAGGAGATCAGGATAGACAATCATCCTTTCCATGCCGCCATGCCCGAGCCCCAGATATATTCCCGGGATATACAGTATAAGAGCTATCAGGCCGACAGTACCCAGTATTGCCCAGAGAACTGACATAAGGTTCCTGATCTTCACAAGCAGGAAATACGGCGCAATTGAGGACATCAGGAACACGAGCAAAGAAAATATGAGGTGTGGCGATCCTGTTGTCTCAGGAAAGAGACCGACACCCATGGCGCCAATCCCCGCAAGAATAAGCACCACTAGAAGCGGCCTGGAAAATCTCCCTATGAAATAACCTGCAACTATTATGAGTAAACCAAGAATAACTATGGATATGTTGAAAATGTAGGCCGTGCTACCGACTCCAAGATCACTGATGTAGTTTCCTGAAACACTGTATTTTGGATAGAGTATCTCCGCAAGAAGCATAAACAGGATAAACTGCACGACACCTATGAAAAATGCAATTCCGGCCACCTTCATCCGGGTTTCATTGTTAGTTTCCATAATCTCTTACGCATAAGTATGAAATATATTTTTTCCAATGGACTAGTTCTTAGATATTCTTGGAGTCTCAGAAAGAATGCTACGTAGATGATCAAGCGTTGCCCCATCCTCGCAGTAAACGTACGTCCCCTCCATTCCACGCGATAGCATGATTCTGTATCGGTTAATCAGCATGCTTCTGGCTCTTTCCGGGGCAGTTATCGCGAGTTTCTTCAAGGAGTTATTTCCTCCAATCCCGTCCATGATCTTATCTGGCTGTATGGTCCAGGATCCCCTCCACACAAGGTCTTCGCCCCAGATCAGTCCCACGTAGTCGGATTCAAACCCCTGCGATCCATAAATGGAAGCGCAGTACTGCAAGGGATCCTTCTTTCCGGTCCAATATGCTGGGTATTCCGTCTTTTCATCCATCAGCCAAAGAATTTCAGGATCAAATACACGCCTCTTCTCCTTTCTTCCATCACTTTTCGTGAATGATGCAAGTAACGCGAGTTTTGGAGGTCTAACCGAATCAGGTTCGGTCTTTCTTTCTTCCATGGTGCGCAACATCTCCCTGATATTGGAAAAAAGGCGGAAATCGTACTGCAAAGGCTTCATTGCAATATTCCCGGAGAAAATTGAATTTAAGAAATGATCATAATCTCTGCCTCCAAGGACCCTGTAGAAACCCTCCAGGTGAATTTCAACCACTCTCCTGCCCTTCTTGCGTGCCAGTTCCGAGAAAGTCGCTGATGTGCCCGACTCATCACCCAGCAAGATCTGATCCTCATCGTAAAAATAAACTGATGTGAGAGGTCTCTCCAAGGTAGTTGCAATCACATCCCTGGTCATTCTCTGCGCCTCGTCATATATGATCAGGCTTATGTTCTTCAACTTGCCCGGATCGAAATTCCTTTCACCGATGCCCCTGAAGTTTGCCATTGAACCAGTTGAGTAATACTGCAGGAGAGGTGCGAATCTGGGACCTAGAACCTGTCTCAATGTGTTAATTAGCCTGTTGTTTCTATAAGCAAGCAGGGCGCCATAACCTCTCTTGATGGATTCAAAAAGCAGCGCCAGTGCCACCAGCGTTTTTCCCGATCCCATCCCCCCGCTCACGAGGAAAACCAACTGTTCCTGGTGAGCAAGATCATTCATGACGTGGGAAATGATTTTAATCTGCTCTTCGGAGAGCCCAAAGCCAGCATTGAGGAAAGCCATGGAGGCATCTTGAAGTATTTTGCCTATGTTTGCCTGGACATAATCTATCAATCTTCTGCCGGTTTCGAATGATCCCCCTTCTATTGCCATGATATCCTTTTCGGTGGCAGCCTGCTTCGGCAACAACTGCAGTTCGCTTTGAAGTTCCTGCCCATTGTAAATAACCCTGCACTTGTCCCCATCCGTGGTATGATACATGTATACAACGCCATCAAAGCCTATGGTTCTCGAAGCTGTATGAAAGTTCCTGAGTTTTGACACATAATTCTCGACCTGATAGCATGGATCGATGTGCATAGAGGAATCTCCGCTAACCGAGAATTCATCTAGTTTCCTGTAGGTTTTCCAGCCCTTCGCCTCGACCACCAGTGCCCGTCCATGGCGAAGCAGCAAGTAATCCGCCCTTTCAAGACCAATAGGGAATTTCAGCTCCATGAACACCGCAGTGCTCTCCGATACGAAATTCTTCATCGCATTTAAGGATCCACGCCAAGACATCTCCTGCTCTATTCCTGGTCGGGAGCCATACTCAACTGCAAAGTTGCTCCTCAATTCAGAAATGATTTCCTCATCTGGAACGGAAGGAAAATTGGAGCTGAAAAAGAGGGATGACTGCAACTTAATGTTATAACTGGACTCCATATGTAAACATTTGTTAGAGATCGGGGCTTAATATGATCCATCGGCTACAAGCATCGTTATAAACATGGAACAGGAAAACAAGTAGGGGCCTGCAAGGGTCACCTTCACCTCATCGTTGGACTGCAAATCAAATTGAGGGTTTAATGGCACATCTATTCAAACCGCTTTGGCCAGGGCCAATCTGTTGCGATCAGTAACTGAGTTAGCCGTCATTTGAGCTCAGTTAGCTATATAATACCAGATACAATATTGTTTCCCGATGAGAAAAGTCAGGGTTAAACCATGGGAAGAACATTATCAGGTTCTATTTGGAGAGGAAGCAAATCTGCTCCATGAAGTGCTGGGAGAGGAGGCAATGGGCATCTTTCATATAGGTAGTACGTCAGTTCCCGGACTGAAATCAAAGCCAATAATAGACATACTGATCGCCGTAAAGGATATAAGCAAGGTAGACAGTTTCAATGGAGCGATGGAAGAGGTCGGATACGCTGCGTTTGGTGAAAATGGCATACCGGGCCGGCGATTTTTCCAGAAGGCCGTGGGTGATGATCATAGCCACCATGTGCACGTATTTGAATTCGGGAACCCTGAGGTAGAGAGGCATATCGCCTTCAGGGATTATCTCCGTGCACATCCTCAGGTTGCGGAGAAGTACGGCACCCTTAAGGCAGGTCTTGCGGAAAAACATCCCTACGACATTGATTCTTACCAGTCTGGAAAGGGTGCGATGATATTTGAGATCCAGGAAGAGGCAATCAAATGGTACAGGGAAGCAGGGAGAGTCGAAGCTGGCCAATGAGATCCAGGTATTTTCGAGGTTTTGTTTGTTGCCATATCAAGTTTAAGTAATCATAAAAGTTAGAAATAATGGATTTCCATACACCGGAAACGGCATCAGCCTACGATCTTTTGGCCTGATCCCTTGCTTTTGTTAACTTTCCCCTAAGGAACGAGGCAGTATTTATCCATCCGTATATCCAGAAAGCGTTTAGTGCCACGGCAATCACAGTGAATGTCCATATCAATCCTCCAAACCCTGTCATGTCCATTATCTTTATGGTTGATGTCGCAAAAAGGCCCAGGGGAAAACCGTATGCCCAGACGCTTAAGCTGCCCTTTGACGGCCTCGTGAATATTATTATAGTAACGACAAGGAAGTTCCAGACTTCAAACCCCCAAAGCATCACAGACAGAAAGTTCACGGTTGTCTGGCCAATGCCAATATGATTTACCATTCCTGATCCAGAAAGTGTAACCAGGTTTATCACTATGAGGCTGGCAATTCCAACCGGGAGCATCGTAGTAGGAAGAACGTCGTGTATCTTGGTGGCAACGTGACCGGAAAGGGCAAGAGACCCGATGAATATGTACAAGAAGAAGAAAATTCCAAGTCCCATCACCATGAAGAAAAATATGTAATGGCTTTCCACTCCGCCATAGTAGCTCATAAGTTCTGGGGCAAGGAAAACGCTGGTTCCAATTGCCAGTGGAGGAATCACAATGGCATAGTTCATTTCGCGGGGATTGATCTCCTTTGTGTACAGTCGGTAGCCAAGGAGAACACCAAGCATCAGCGCGAGAAAATACTCAAAGTAGAAATTAGCTAAGGATACTTCTGCAGCAATTGCTGAAATATGGAAGAAATAGATCAACTGATAGTTGCCCACAAAGCCAACGATTGGTATAAGGGCGAGAAAACTCAATCTCGTCAGGTTATCCCAGTGAGATATTATCTTCTCCCCAGTCTTTATCGCCCTGGCTGCCCAGAGAAAAAATAAAACAGCAAATATGGACCACCCAAGGATCATCATGACTTCGGCAACTTCGTGAAATGCATATCTACCTGTAAGCTCGAATATGAGTATATATACCTGGGACAGTGCGAGAGTTGAAATAGAAATTCCGAACCATTCAGATCCGAATAGATTAAGCGTGCTGTTTTTCATCGAATCACATACATTAGAATATGAGGAGTCATCAGTTGGGCAGGTCCCCCGTCTTCGTGGTTTCCATTCCTCTCAGAATATCTATGGCAGAGGTCAGAACCCTGTTACCCGTTATGAACCTGGCGATGGAAATAGCATCCTCCATTTCCGGTACTGTTCCTCCAAGCCTGAAGAACTGGTTCAGGTATACAACGGCACACTCTTCATATCTTATGGAAATGCTTACGGCAAATGATATAAGAAACATGAATTTCTGTTCCAGCTTGTATGGCGACAGCAACTCTATTTTTTCTTTCAGATGTTCGTTCAGGATGTCGAATGATATCCTGGAAATTGCATCAAGGTTGTCAGGCAGAAATCCCATTCCCGACTCTTTCTTCACTTTATCAAGTATTTTTTCAACCTCCGGGTTAACTGGCTGCGGGAAATTTTTTTCTATCACTGGATAAATGGCACTCATCGAGGAAAGCGTGGAAGCCATCAGGGCCATTTTTGCCGTCTTAAGGGAGTCAAGTACATCAAGAGGATCCGCACCAAATTTCCTGGCCAGTTTGAAGTGTATCATGGAAGATTTCTCCTGGCCGTTCGCCAGAGATACCGCCATGGCAATCAATGCAAGTATCTTTTTGGGAACATTTTTTCTTCCAAGATACAGCGTTAAATTCTCTCTGAACTGTTCTTTTGCCATTTCGGTGCTAAAATTGCCAACAAGTTCTATTACCTCGGGCATCTCGCCAAGGGTGGAGACTGCAAATCTCTTTATTTCTTCCAAGTCTCTGTTCATAATTTGCGATGGGTATTTTTTAAATAAACAATCGCAGTAATTTTTGTTAAATAAAGCTCAAATCCATACAAAATTTGCTATGGTTCTGTAATTTATGGAACCTGATCAAGAACAACCTCGAGGTCAATATCATATATTCCGTAAGCCGGCAAAACTTTTCTTGCATATTCTCTTATCTCTGCGCAATCAGTCCCGATTATGTCTATCATGAATCTTCTTTGCCCGGTTGTCACCGTGAGCTTCTTGATCCGTTGCTGGGTTCTTGTGAAACTAACTAGTGCATCGATCTTGTCCGCAGGCACATTGAAGTCGATAAGAGCCCTGCACCCATAGCCAAGTTTTGAGTAATCCACATCAGCCCTGCACCCTCTTATGATCTCTCTCTTCTTTAG
>JAJYRT010000172.1 GCA_021793945.1 Thermoplasmata archaeon | reverse complement strand
TTCGGGGGCGCCATGGCGCTTCCCAGCGACGGGCCTGAGATCAGCAGCACCAGAAAAATAACGATACCTGCGAATCCCCACGCAACCTTCCTTCCTCCCTTTGAACCGGGACTTTCGTCGCCGGCCTGCACAATAATCTTGTTCTTTGCCATTTCCGCTTCCTCCGCCCCGGAGGGAGAGGAAGCCACTTGCTTTTCGGAGGTCTATGGCTTCCGCTCCTCCGAAAAGCATTGCAATTATTGAATGCAGGGAAGTTTATATATTCCTCACTTGACAAATCAACTAAACGGCGAGAATCTTACGAAAAGAATAGGTTAATTTCGGCCCCAAAGGTTATTTTCCCAGTAGGACCCCAGAAAACGGTCATCCAGCAGCCAGACATTCACTGAATCCCTGGAGCTTCTGTTCGCCCTGCCCATTGCCTGTTTCACCGATATCAGGGCGGGTTCATTGTAAAGCAGGTCTTCCTTTTTTACTCCCCCTTTTCTCGGTACATTCTTGAAGATAAACTCAGACATGTCCTTGCGGTAATCATCAGGTGGAGGGATGGGAACTCCCGCAAGTATGACATCACTCAATAGGTTATCTTTATTGGAAGCCATAAACTCGACCCCCTCAAGGAGAGAGCTATTGTAGGCGGTCAGAACTACTCTCTTCCCATCAAGCATCTCTCTTCTTACGCCCGCTGCTTTGTGTGGACCAGACGGGAGAACACATTTATCCCCTATCTCCGGGAAATCTTTTAAGAGATTCGCGGCGGAGGATGCCATATTTCCGTTCGGGAAGGCGGCAACAACGCTTTTCTCGCTCTTATTGAATATTTCCCTCACCCTCAGGGCATAATTCTTCATTAGCGCCATCCAGTCTTCTGTGGGAAGTTTCGAGGCTCCCCGGGTCGTTAGTCCCTTATTTTTGAAGAAATTTCTGCTCCCCCTTTGTATTTTTATGGCGTTATCGGGTGTCAAGTACACAGCTTCCGGCATTCCCCACATCAACTCTATGGCCTCCTTTGACGGCAGCGTTCCCGACATGAAAAGGGTACGGTTTCCCCTGAGGAATGTGAAGTATTGAGAATGGTTGAAAGTCATTATCCTGAGTCTCCTGAGCCTCATGCCCCTATTTTCAGGTTTCCACGACTCGTATTCTTCGCAATAAACGCCGGATTCTGAACCCGACAATGAAAACAGCTCGGTAAGAAACGAATACACGGCATGAAGGCTACGGTTAACGTATCTGCCGGTCTTTGCGTCCGTCAGTTCGGCCAAATTTGAAAAACTTACTGGGAATTTGATAAACAATTTTCGTATGTGGTCCGGTATTGTATATCTCTTAAGGTGATCATACTTGCTTATCTTGACGTCCTCAAGAGATTTGAAGAGCTCCAGAAGGATGTGTCCGATATTTACCGTGCCCTCAGAATCCTGATACTTGGACGCATATTCCCTGATTTTCTCCGCCTTGAGAGCGGCCGTATCGCCGAATAGTTTCCGAAACGCATTTCTTATAGTGCTGACGGAGAGTTTTCTCCCAAAATTCTCCACAGTTGAGTCGAGATTGTGAGCCTCGTCGAATATCACCAGGTCAAACAGATCAAACATGTCCACGGATGATTGGTCGTTCTGAACCTCTGGCACATTATTTCGGATGACGCTGACAGCTTCGTGGTCATTTTCCTGTCTTATCTCTTCTTCCATGGGTGTCTCGAACACGTTTTTTCTTATGGATGGGTTAAGCGCATAATTGTATGTTCCAAGGACGATTCTGGCATCTGATAGGGAATTTCTTACCGAGTAGTACGGACAGAATCCTCTTGGTTTAGCGCCTTTTTCTATCTCCCTTGAAAGCGCAACAGTATCATCGAGTGGATACAGTTTCGCATTCCCGTCTGCTGCAAAACCCCTTTTCGCTTCAGCAACGATATTCCTGGCAAACTCGGCCGGTTCTTGAATTACAGAGGTATCTATTGTTTTGTGAAGAATCTGCAAAACACACATCTTGCACGGATCCTCTCTGGGAGTGTCCTCATCATCGTCCAGAGGTACTACCCAGAGATCGGGTCTTGCACACAGGTCCTGCTTTCCCATAAGGTAGATCATCGGCAACTTGAACCATCTGTGATTGTCCTCCCAGGGTCTCTTGAATTCATCCTTTGTTCGTGCGAGGTAGAGAATTCGCCATCCGGTCCGATACGCAAGCGAAAGAAAGAATGAGGTCTTTCCCGCACCGGTCGGGACGTCCATGGCAACAGCATTGCTGTCGGAAAGCAGTCCCGTCACAACCGGAAGCATGAGGCGCTGCCACTCCTTTGGTTCGTATCCTTCAGGAAAATTAATTTCGGTCATAAACTCTACCTGTTGATGTAATAGAAACTTTTCATGGGATATCCATTTTTGTTATATCCTCTGGTCCTTCTGTTTATCATGTTTCTTTGGTACATTTCCGAAAGTATGATCCTCACCCTTTGCCGTGGCATTCCCAGAGCTTCAGCCACTTCTTTAGGACTCCTTGCCTTTGGTAGTGTGCCCTTTCCCTCAAGCCTTTCAAGGAACTCCAGGATTTCAAGCCATTCATCGGGGACGCTTTCCTGTGTCTCTATACGGCATCAGCCCCCTTCACCTTTGGTTTGTCCCTGATGATCCTGAGACCAGACAGTTCCGGTATCCCATTTTCAAGCCCCGTCCTCAATGATCGCAAGGGCCTGATCCTGTCTCCCGTCAGGTATACGAGAGTAAAATCATCCTTGTTTTTCCTGTAAAGAATGCCGAAATCTGATAAGCTGGTAGTACCAGTTAATTTTGGTGGGTTAACATTGTTAACGGGGTTTGGCGTTAACCTTTCCTGTAACTTCAGGAAAATAAACTCTGACGGCTTTCCGGGAGCAAGGAGCTGCTGGAAGTGATCGCACTTCTCCACAGGCCTGTATGATCTTTTAGGGTCCATTTTGTTGTGATGGTTGCACCTTGGGCATACCCCGCTCCAGTATCCATTCTCGTAAGATCCTGATATCTGCAAAACTTTCCGAGGGTTAACGGGTTTACGGTTAACAGGGTTAACGTTAACCTTGTGAGCTCTTCTCTGTCTCATGTACTCTGCCATCTTTGCTGGGTCCTTGTAGGGCATCAGGTCTTCCTCCCGAAATTATGATGCTTCCTGGCAGCTGCTATGTCTGACTGGATTACCTCAAGGAAGATCTTCTCCTCATCGGCTGTGAGATCCAACTGGATCTTGAGATTCCCATACATGAGGATTTTCATTTCAGGGCCCCCTCTTTCTTCATCCATGGCATTTCGATCTTCTCCTTTGCCTTCTCTACGGGCAGATCCAGGCTTCCGGACATTTCCGCAATGACGGCATCCCTGATTTTTCGGTGCTTTGCATCGTCGTAATTCTTCCAGGTCCCGACCTCGTAACGCTGCTTGAAGTCCTCGATATACCCGGTGAAAACTGTTCCGGCGAATATATCCGACCTGGCCTTATCCGCGTTGAAATTGCACCCGATCTTCTCCCTCAGCACCGCCGGATCCGGCATGATCTTCAGGTCAGGTGTTTCCACGGTGATGTATTTCCCGGATTTCTGGACGATCTTCA
>JAJYRT010000171.1 GCA_021793945.1 Thermoplasmata archaeon | reverse complement strand
CATGATTTCCACATACATGTTTCTCAATCTGCTGTCGCTGTATCTTCACTTCCAGATACTGAACATGATTGATGGGAAATACAGTGTGAGGGATGTTCTCCTCATACTGTCAAGGATAAAGATGTACAGGATGGAGAGGGGTGAGATCATGAGCGAGGTAACGAAAAAGGCGAAAGACCTGGTGTCGGATCTGAAGATTGATCTTGACATATTACGCAAAAAAGCTTGAGTCAAGGATTAATGGTAATAGCAATACAACTTTTCTTAAGATACTACACATGGGAGAGGATTTCCCTATTCATTGCTGCTTTCAATCTGATATTTGTTCCGCTACTGTTTTTCCTCCCACATCCCTTGCTGGGGCAGGTCTTAGATAGTTTCGCAACGTGGAAGATAAGCGGAGGTGTAAGTTCATTGTTCATTTATGTCTTACTCGCTAATCTTGGCACTACTATTGCACCCTGGATGTTGTTCTTTCAACAATCCTCCGTCGTGGATAAAGGATTGACAAAGGATGACATAAAATTTGGGCAAAGAGACACATTAATCGGATCGACTGTTATGGTAATAGTGGCTATTGCCATAATAATCCTAACCGGAACCACAGTATTTGGTCTGGATTCCAGTGGGACTCTCGGAATCGATAATATTTTACAGATATTTGCAGCAAGGGTAGGAACGTTTCCCATGGAACTCTTCGCGTTGGGCCTTGTTGAAGCTGGCTTCATAGCAGCAATTGCAATATCTGCCAGTACTTCGTGGGCTATGAGCGAAGCGTTCGGATGGAAGAAAAGCATAAATCTACCGGCGCGCGAAGGCGTCATGTTTTACCTTCCCAGCTTTGCCGCACTTGCAGTTGCTGCATCGATAACTCTTATTCCAAATGCGCCTCTTGGTTATCTCAACCTGACTGTGCAGGTCATAGCTACAATATTCATGCCCGCTGCTATGCTGTTCCTTCTGTTGCTGCTAAATGACAAGGGGATAATGGGCAGCATGGTCAATAAGAAATGGCAGAATGTAATTGGCTTCTCGATAATTGGGTTCCTGATACTGATGAATGGCCTTTATGGAATATCAGTAGCGCTTCCTTCAATATTCGACCATCTTGTAGGGCTATTATGAATCGGGGTGATATAGACGTCCGCAAAAGGAAGAGAAATAAGAATTGAAAACGAGAAGGAACTCCAGGAATTCATGGTTTCAGAGGGAATAGAAGACTACAGCAAGGTACCTGTTGAAAAAGTTAGATTCAGCAATGGGGTCAAACTGGCTTTCTGGTTCCTGCGAATTTACATAATTCTAATGGTATTGCTCGTGATTGTGGGTTTTTCACACGTTGTTTGACTCTTGTGAGCGGGCGGGTGAAAAAAACAAAAAATGTATAGCATTGACAGAGGGTTCACCCGCTCAAGCGCTTACGAGAACTGTCGAGATGGGGAAATGCTTTACAAAAATGCTGTCGCCGTAGAACTTCTCGGATGATCTCACATAGAAAAGTCCAAATTCTATTTCTGGAAGAAGGAACAGCGTCATGAAACTGATTTTGTTGTCAAGCACGGAAATATGATAAAGGAACTCGCCCAGGTCTGTACCGATCCTTCGCAAGCATCAACGAGAGAAAGGGAGATAAGGTCCCTAATCACAGGATCAGAGATACTCGGTTGCAAAGAACTCGTTGTAATTACCGACTCTGTAGAGAAAAATGAGCAACGGGAGCGGTATGGTGTTAGCATGAATGTTAAGTACGTTCCTCTCTGGAAGTGGTTGATCTCATGAGTAGATTTCTGCAGGTATTCCGGGCTTGAAACAACAGCTTTCCATGAAAAAGGTGTTACAATTTTATTGATTTCTTTTTAATCGAATCTTGTTCACTTTATTCTCACCACCATCGCTACGCTCTCAATCTATTTTCTGAGTGATGAGTTCTGCACCCTACTGATGAATCCTGTCCAACTGTCATCTTTCTAACCCCCGGGAAGCTATTTCCAAAAATGAATCCAGTGTCAAAGAACCAGTCAACCCCCATTTTAGATTTTCCAGTTGGTGACACTAATTCTTATCCGTTGCCGGTAGAGCCAGGGCAATTATTATGGAAAGTACTTGGCCTCATATGCGGCATCCATAATCTCTTTCTTTTCCGACATGGGCACGGTTTCATTGGCTGTTATTCCCCCTATCGCCTTCCCTATTGCCCACATTGTCAGGAAAGATATTGTGAATACCACTGCTACGACCACAACTACGCCCAGAAGTTCAGTGCCCAACTGGCCGAGAGCGTTAATTCCTCCTCCAAAAAGTAGACCTGAGGGCAGGGAGGGGTTTCCTGATGCCGTAGCATAGGAATTCTGTGTAAAGAACGCAATCATGGATATCCCGAATATTCCACCTACAAAGTGTCCCGGAAACAGACCGACCGGATCGGTAAGCCATTTCAGCTTTGAAAAGTATTTTTCGCTGATTATGAAAAGTGGACCACCGAGAAGCCCCAAGGCAAATGCACTGCCAGGACTCACGAAGCCGGCAAGCGGAGTAATTATAATAAGACCCATAAGAATTCCATTTACTCCGTAAAGTATTCCTGAATTCTCTCCGTTATCAAAGTAGCTAAAAAGCATCACTGAAATGAAAGCAGCAGCGGATGCAAGAAATGTTGTGATTACGACCACTGGCACGTCACCGTTGAACTCCAGAACACTGCCCGGATTGAATCCAAACCATCCCACCCATAGTAGTAGTATCGAAAGTGTTATCCATCCTTCACTGATATGTATACTGATTCTTGGACTCTCTTTCAGCCCCTTTGCCTTTTCCTCTCTCCAAATTTGGTAAACAATGCCTAGACCCGCTGCGCCCGCTGCACCATGTACGACGAGCCCACCGGCAAAATCTCTCATTCCCAATCCGTAGAGCCATCCCGATGGGTTCCATATCCATGCTGCCGGAAGGTTCCAGATGATCACGAAGTAAACTATAGAATAGATGAAGAAAGCCTTGAATTTCACCTTGTTCAGAAGGATCACTGCCACAAGGGCCAGTGTAACTGACGCAAATGCCGACTCGAACAGATAGTAGGTTCCGGTTGTCAGGTATGTTCCAAACCCGGTGGACGACATTGACCACCATACATTTGTAAGCGACCCAGCGGGGTATGGAGAAAATGCACCAAGTAGAAGACCTGATGGATAGAGGGGGTTACCTATTATTCCGTCCAGCGTCGGAGCGAAAGCCGTGTTGAAACCAACTATTGCCATGACAAAAAGAGCTGTTGCACTTATGGCAATAGTCTTAAGTAGGCTGTGACTAAAGTCGTTCCCAAGTTCACCAATCTCGAGAAAACCGACCGCAATGGTCATCATGAATACTAAAACTGCAGCAATCACAACCCACAAATTGTTTATCAGATAGCTTGTAAAAAATACGCTCAAGACTTGATCAGGATTCAGAAGAAACACATCCTATGAAGTAGTCGCATCCATAGATCGCTCTTAACTGTGATGCCTGACATATCTGGTAATTCTTTCTGTCTGTATAATTATGCTCTGACTTTCAAAGGAAGGCCTCCCAATTTCAAAATCTTTTACAACCCAGAGAACGGGAGGAGGAAATTCCTTGTAT
>JAJYRT010000170.1:1408-3655 GCA_021793945.1 Thermoplasmata archaeon | reverse complement strand
GTCGTTGTTCCCTCAGAAATGCCATGGGCGGGATACAAGCAAAGTGGCCATGGAGCATCACTGTCGGCATATTCCCTTGAGGAATTCACCTACATAAAACACGTGTATTACGATCTAACCGGAAAAGTCAGGAAGGACTGGTATTCACAAATATTCAAGGGATGAGTTTTGCTTTTTTTTGTCAAAAAGTTGCTATTTTTTCGCCATATCTTTGATGAATTGGCCATGAAAGATAGCTGGAAAAATTCAATATAAGGCAATCCAATTCGTTTTGTGGATAATGCCACAAAGGTGAACTTCAATCCTGATTTCAGGCGATATGCAGTTCTTTCAGGCATGGGATATTTCCTTGATGGCTACAATCTCACAGTGGTTGCGGTTTTCACATTCATCCTCGCCACTTACAACATAATGCAGTATACTCCTCTGGAAATGGGGTTTGTCAGCGGATCAGCTTTCCTGGGAGCAATGGTTGGAGCCATTCTGCTTGGACGTTATTCAGACCTGTCCGGGAGACGCTACATATACATACTTTATCTTGCACTTTTCATAATTTTTCCGCTCCTTAGCTCAGTATCAACCAGTGTGATAGAGGTAATTCTATTCAGATTCCTGTTGGGTATAGGGATAGGCGCCGATTACGCCATAGGGCCTGTATACTCAACCGAGATGTATCCAGACAACAAGAGGGGAACGGGATATGGCCTGGTCTGGGCGTTCTGGAGCCTCGGTGCAAGCATAGCTTTCCTGGCTGGATACCTGGCATTTATATATATCGGGGTCGAAAGCTGGAGGGTTGCCCTGGGATTGAGTGCTGTCCCAGCTGTTGGCCTTATGGCACTCCGGGCAAGTATACCGGAATCTGTGCGCTGGAAATCGGCTGCCGGCAGGATTTCTGGCGGAAAAGACGCTGGTGCCGGAAATAACATTAAAACAGCATCCAGAACTGCGTTTTCTTCCATGTTCAAGGGGGACTACGGAAAAAGGACCCTGATAATCTGGACACAGTGGATATTGCTCGATATTGGATCATATGGTTTTGCCCTCTATGCACCGCTGATCATTGGGAATTTTGGTTTTCACGGACCGGAGACATTCATAATAACATCAGCGCTATATGCGGTTGGTTTCACTGGGGCTTTTGTATCAATGTCGTGGAACGATACTCTTGGCAGAAGGCCCTTGCAGATATTCGGTTTTGGATTCATGGCTCTGGGCATGGCTTTGATGGCAATAGCTGTTGATCTGAAGGGGTTCACAATGATCCTGGCAGGCGTATCCGGTTTGATCCTCTGGTATGGAGTTGAGAATATCGGACCGGGAAATACGGTTGGACTTTATGCCATAGAGCTGCTGCCCACAAGATTGAGATCGACATCAATGGGATCAGCCACAGGCATCACCAGGTTTGTATCATTCCTCAGCGCGTTTGAATTCCCTTACATAGCTGTGTCCATAGGATATTCAGGGTTTCTCGACATACTCTTCCTTGTAATGCTCGGAGCGTTCATTTTTACCATAACATTCACCCCTGAGACACGTGGGTTGACTCTGGACGAAATCGAGGACGCAGTTTACGTTCGTCACAACCTTGTCCAGAAGAAAAACTGAATCCTACTGTTTAGAGAGCGCTATGCTCCTATAGACCAGAACCAGCCTGAGAAATGGAAGGCCCTCATATCTATCTACGTTAAAGGCACCGGAGAATCTAGGCTCCTTGGAAAGGCGAACAAACCAGAACATTAATTCCCTTGCCTTGAGTGCGGCTTTCATAAGTTCACCTACCAGGGGATTTTTTGATCTCAGCAATCTCTCTGCTGAACTGTCTTCCGTCTCGTCTCCCATTGCGAGGTTAACGAGAAAATCATGAGAAGGAGGAGATTTCGTATAGATTATTGAATCTGAAAGCTCTGACAGATACTTCATCATCTTCTCGTAATTGGAGTTCCAGCCGCTATCTACGAGCCTCAGTGCATTTAGTTCTATTGCAAGATACTGTGCATTGATGAAATAATTCTCCACGTCAGAATCATACTGTTCCTGCGTGTTCGATATCATGCATTCAAATGTTGGAAACTGTTTGGTCCCGTTCATGAACACGTATCTGCATTCTGATATTAAACATTTGATAAGACCGGCTATAATTTCTGCAGCACCCGATCATTGTGGCCCTGGTATTGTCCTCTTACAGTGATGGTTTCAAGGCAGAGCACTAAATTTAATCTCAGGTCAGTGAAGTTCCCTGCC
>JAJYRT010000170.1:0-1308 GCA_021793945.1 Thermoplasmata archaeon | reverse complement strand
GATGTCCTGCCCGTAATGCCAAATATGGATCCCTTTGCGCCTGGCAGCCAGTAAGGAGCACCGAGTCCGGATAGTGCCGGGATGAATATCAGTCCGTGATCGGGTGTCGATAGCATTGCAGCTTTCTCAGATTCACCACTGGTGCCGATCAGACCCAGGCTGTCCCTTATCCACTTGATGACCGAACCAGTATTGAAAGCGCTCCCTTCGTTGCAGTAAACCGTGTTATCACCCTGTATCCTCCATGCAATGCTTGTCAGGAGATCTGGCTTCAAGTATGCCCGGTTTCCCGTGTTTCTGAGCACGAAGGAACCGGTTCCATATGTGCACTTTGAGTCTCCATTCTGGAATGCCTGGTGTCCGAAGAGGGACGCTTGTTGATCGCCTGCAACTGAATTCAGCGGTACCTGTGTACCGGAAATATCCATTAACGCGAGTTCCGGTGCCGCTGACATAACAACTTCCGGCAATATTTCAGTCGGTATGTGGAAAAACTCGGCAAGAGTGTCAGACCACTCCAGGTGGTTTATGTCGTATATCATTGTCCTGGAGGCATTGCTTAAATCAGTGATAAATCTGTGATCCCTGCTCATGTTCCATATTATCCAGGTATCTACGGTTCCGAATAACAGATCATTGATCCTTTTGCTCCTGATGCTATTCTCAAGCATCCATCTGATCTTTGACACCGAAAAATAGGGACCCGGTACAAGACCCGTTATTTCCTTTATCATGGAACGTGCTTGGTTATCCAGTTTACCAAGTTCTGTCTCACCGCGCCTATCCTGCCATACGATGGCATTGTGGATCGGCATCCCAGTGGTTTTGTCCCAGATTACTGTGGTTTCCCTCTGGTTTGTCAGCCCAACTCCTGTCAGTCTGGAAGGGACGCAATCAGCCTTATTCAGGGTTTCTTTTATGCATTCTCTAACAGTATCAAGTATGGTGAAGGGATTCATCTCAATCTCACCTTGGGGGCCATATATCATACCCACTTCCCTGAAAGAAAGATATTTCATTTTTCCTTCTGAATCCCATAATGCACACTTGCACTGGGTGGTTCCCTCGTCCACGGTGAGAATGTACTTATCAGTCAACCTCAAAAAATCCCGGACCGATATATGATGCTTTCGCATTTTGCCTAAACGGGGCTGTGGAAAATTGGCGGAATATCCATGGAAGAAAGAAAGATAAATAAGAATTAAAGTCATCAGCATAGACCTGCAGGGGTTGTCGAGATTGGTCAAAGGCGCCAGATTGAGGGTCTGGTTCCGTAGGGATACGTGGGTTCAAATCCCATCCCCTGCA
>JAJYRT010000169.1 GCA_021793945.1 Thermoplasmata archaeon | reverse complement strand
TGCAGTGTTACCATCTCATCTTACGCCTGCCGGACAGAATCTAACAAACTACGAAAAGAGTGTATTCGGCGGGACTTATTTCTTTCCCTTTAGAGGAAACGTACCCTTAGTCTTTTACAACAAGACTTCTTTCTCTAAATCCGGAATAACCACACCGCCTGCAAACTATTCCCAGCTCCTTAATGATGCCAAGAAACTGGCTAACAACAATAGCGGCGTTGGTCAGATAATGATTCAGGGTGGATCTACCAACGGAGTCAGAGGAGGCTCAAGCACAGCTACGGAAATGTATCAGATGATGGTACAGTTTGGAGGAAACCCTCTTTACCTTAATGACAGCGGAGACATACAAGCTATGCAATATCTGTACAATCTCAGTCCGTACCTTAATAGCGGCTATCATTCCGGATACTGGGGAACTTATAGTGGGCTAGCTACTGGTAAATATTCCATGGTTGACTATCAATGGCCATACATCTACAATAATCTTATAAAAGCACCTTATAACATGTCTCCAAAAACCCTTGGTTTTTACCCGGGACCATCAGGACCCAATAAATCTAGCGGTTCTAACCATTTACTGGGAGGAGATGTACTTTTCATTCCAAAAGGGGCTACTAATGTTCCAAGCCTTGAAGCGTTCATGCATTTCCTGCTAAGTGCTAACGTCCAGAAGGATACTTTACTCAACCTTTCGTGGGTGGCAATCAACAGTGCTGCATATCAGAACCTTCCGTCTGCATATTCAGCCATAGATGGTGCGTTGGGAAACGCTACTGCTTCCGGTCTATTCCTAAGGAATCCCACACCGTGGATAACAGAATGGCAGACGATTTTCTGCAATGATGTATTCAACAAACTGTTCCCCGTTTCTGGGACAACTACCGGCTACGCCTCTATCCCATCACTGATGTGGGCGGCGCACAATGCTACTTACACATATATATTGAATAATTACGGGTCGGCAAACGCGACACTGTATCAAAGCCCGAGCGCCTACGCACCCATTACAGTGTAATTTTTTTATATTTTTTTATATTTTTTTGGTGATATCAAGTGAATAAATGGAGAGATGAGTGGACAGCCTATTTGATGATAATGCCGGCCGTTTTGTATGTAGCAGTATTAGCGTTTTATCCTGCAGTTAACGCAGTTTATGGCAGTTTTTTCACCAGGCTGGGCAAATTTGGTCTATATAATTATAATTTCGTGTTGAGTACATATGGCACACAACCTATTGTAAATACATTTATAGTAACAGGTTCGGCCCTTTTGTTACAATTTGTCATCGCATTCTTGATTGCCACCCTGCTGTCAAAACCTTTCAGAGGCAGGTCATTGTTTTCCGCAATATTCCTTATTCCATTTGGCGTTGCAACAATTGTAACTGCCGTAATTTTCTTCCACATGTTCGGCATTCAAGGCGGATATGTAAACTCATTTTTCCGCCTCATTGGCGTTAATTCAGTCAATTGGACTGGGACTTTCTCAAGTTCTGTTTTTGTCCTTATACTGGCTGACTCATGGAAAAACACACCCATCGTAACCCTAATCCTACTAGCCGGAATGACGACAATATCTCCCGATCTCTACAGTCAAGCAATGGTGGATGGAGCCGGTATCATCCAGAGATTTTTTAGGATTACCCTTCCGAACATGGCTGGCTATATAGCAATCGCTTTGATGATAAGGGGCATTAGCGAATTCAACATATTTGCAATGGCGTTACTTATATTCCCGCATCAGTTGCTGACTACAATGACTTACGATTTATATGACACCATTAATGTTCACCCATCTGAAGCGGGTGCTACCATTCTCCTGGGATTTGTAATGATATTCGCAATCTTGGTTATGCTTTATAGAACAAAATATGGGAAGGTGTCCTAGCTTGGCAAGTGAGTATAATAACCCAAGAAGGAAATATATTGTGTATGCGGGATTGCTATTTTTCACTTTTCTTGTATTGTTGCCTTTGTATGTGCTGATAGTGATTGCATTTGGTGACCCAAAGCAAACTCTGGATACGATTTATCCTGCGCTTATTCCGTCGAAATTTACCCTGGTAAATTTCCTGAATGCATTTAGGGGGTACGGATCCATATTGATTGCCGCCTTTTACAAGAGTCTTGAAACAGCGTTTATTGTTGGAATACTGGCTATTGTTCTGGGTTTCCACGCTTCCTTTGGACTAAGTAAGCTCCCGTATAAAATAAGCGGTCTGATCATAGGGATTCTCTTTTTTAGCACCATGATACCATCCATTAGCATTGCTGTGCCAATAAGTGTTGACTTCTTGAAAATAGGTTTCCTGAATGAAACTGCGCTTGGCCTAGCACTTGCTCAGGAACTAACTGTTTTGCCCTTAACAGTCTTCCTCATAATGGGTGCATTCCAATCTATTCCGAAACAACTTGAACAACAGGCAAGAGTAGATGGGGCCAGTTTCATGGGGGCACTGTATGGAGTTCTTCTTCCTCTTGCTATCCCGGGGATGATATCTGCCTTCCTGCTCTCATGGCTTATGTCCTGGGATGAATTTACGTTTGCCGTAATACTTTCCCCTGTTCATCCCACACTCCCAATTCTAATATATGTATACGGTACAGGACGCGGTAATATACTCACTGGTGCTGCTTTTTCTCTGCTGGTAACTGTTCCGGTCATAGTATTGACAATTATACTTTCAAGATTCATAAAAGGTAACTACATGACAGCAGGTATTACGGGTTGATGATATAAGGCATGGATGGGGGCTAGGAGTGACTTATTTGGAAGATAGCAACAAGCTGAAAGATGAGATAAACGAATTGAGGAGCAAAAAAGGCTATCTGTACGCAGGATTGCCCAAATTCAGAGCTCTCTTTGGAAGGGATTCCGTGATCTCTGCATGGCAATTGCTTGATTATGATCCCACAATAGCGTTTTCGACGATCCAGGCGTTATCTTCCCTCCAAGGTTCCAGAATTGAAAGGTCAACTGGCGAATATCCGGGAAAGATTCTGCACGAATTTTATGATGACGAAGAGGCGTTTTTACTGCGAAAACAAGCGATTCCATGGCTTACGAGAGGACCAAGTTATTTCTCAGTTGACAGCACACCCCTTTTTCTTATTCTAGCTGAGAAGCTATTGCCAATTATGCCAGAGCCGAACCTCTCAAAAATATACTTATCCATTATCAACGCCATTAAATTCCTGCTTAACAATGGAATTGTTAATGAATTCCTGGGGTATGAAAAGACATTGGTTGGCGCCGGGATTCAATCACAGTCATGGCGGGACGGAATCGGGGATATACTGGAAAAACTCAAATCACCTGTCTTCACAGTTGGAGTGCAGGGGTATACTTATGGTGCACTCTCTGGCGCGATTCAGATAATCAAGGATTTTGGACCGGATACTGATCGTGATTTGATTGAAAACATCGTAGAGTCCGCCTCTCGCATCAAGAGTAGGCTGACCGATAATTTTTGGCTGGATGAAACATCATTCTTTGCAATTGCCACGGATGGAGATGGCGTTGCTGAGAAAGCCGTAACCAGCGACCCGGGTCACCTTTTGTTCAGTGGTATATTGTCAGCGAAACAGGAGAAGGATGTCGTTGATAGGCTCTTTGACAACGACATGATTACAGATTTTGGAATACGGACTCTTTC
>JAJYRT010000017.1 GCA_021793945.1 Thermoplasmata archaeon | reverse complement strand
CGATAGTATACTCATATAATCCCTCGTCCTCAACTGTGAAACTTCCTGTCCATCTATCGTTGTATCCAGGGGTCATCGGTGAAGCTTTCCATTTAATATTCCCAATTTTCCGGTACCTGAGATCCGCCCGGATTCTCTCGGACCCGTGTGTGAATATGTCGGCTTCAACGGTGAATGTATCTCCTATGACCCTCTTCGATGGATATCTGCCGCAATCAATCTGGGGACGCACGTTTTCTATGGAAATCCTTGACGCATTCATTGTTTCTTTACCTCCTCAGATTCGAATAACACCGCACCTAATGGCGGCAAAGTGATTTCAAGGGACATTTTCTTCCCATGCATTCCCTGCGCGGAAGAAAGCCGTCCTCCATAGTTACCAACTCCACTCCCCCCATATTCCCTGGAATCTGAGTTAAATATCTCCTTATAAAAACCCGGTCGGTTCACCCCGATAACGTAATTATATCTGGGGACAGGCGTAAAGTTAAAAACAGCCACAATCTCGCCGGAAGTCTCGCCTGAATGCCTGATAAAACTTATCACGCTATTATTGGAATCGTTAAAATCTATCCACTCGAATCCCTTGTGGGAACAGTCCTCTTCGTGCAATGCTTCCTTCTTTCTATAGATGCTGTTGAGGTCGGACAGGAGCAATGAGACCTGGTGGTGTGCCGTCTCTTGCCCGGTTTTCCAGTCAAGGCTGCTCAGGGCATTCCATTCCCCGTCCTGTACAAATTCGTTTCCCATAAATATCAGTTTCTTTCCCGGGTATGCCAGCATGTAAGAAAAAAGTAGCCTGGCGTTTGCCAGTTTCTGCCACTCATCGCCAGGCATCTTTCCGTAGATGGATCCCTTGCCATGTACTACCTCGTCATGTGAAATCGGTAGTATAAAATTCTCGCTGAACGCATACCATACAGAAAAAGTGAGCCTGCCCATATCATATTTCCTGTAAATTGAGTCCTTGGAGAAGAATTCAAGCGTGTCGTGCATCCATCCCATGTTCCACTTGTAGTCAAACCCTAATCCTCCCAGTTCGGCAGGTTTTGTCACCCCTTCCCAGGCTGTTGATTCCTCTGCTATGAGCATGGTCCCAGGGAAACGATCATGCAGAACGGATGATAGTTCCCTCAGGAACGAAATGGCTTCCAGGTTTTCCCTTCCGCCGTACTTGTTTGGAATCCACTCTCCTTCCTTGCGTGAATAATCCAGGTACAGCATGGATGAAACGGCATCTATTCGAATCCCGTCCGCATGGTACTTCTCAATCCAGAACAGTGCGCTGGAAATCAGGAAATTACGAACCTCATTTCTCCCATAGTTGAAAATTCTGGTTCCCCAATCCGGATGGCTTCCCCTCCTCGGGTCATCGTGATCGTATAGGTGGGTACCATCGAACATGGAAAGCCCGTATTCATCGTCCGGAAAATGTGCTGGTACCCAGTCCAGGATAACTCCTAAGCCATTGTCATGCATCTTTTCAATAAAATATATGAAATCTTCTGGCGTCCCAAACCTTGACGTAGGAGAAAAATAGTTGATAACCTGATATCCCCACGATTCATCGAGAGGATGTTCCATAATTGGCATTAGCTCTACGTGAGTGAAACCCATCCCCTTCACGTAATTAACAAGTTCATCCCCAATTTCCCTGTAGTTTTTGAACTCTCCGGAATCCGATCTTCTCCAGGAACCGAGATGTATTTCGTAGATAGAAATTGCTGAATTCCTTGATCCGGTTGAGGTCCTTCTGCTGATCCATTGGTCGTCGCCCCACCCCGATGGTATTTCCATTACGATCGAGGCGGTCCTCGGGCGCTTCTCGGTCAGGAAAGCATAAGGATCGGTCCGAAGTGAGACGTTTTCCGCGTTGTTTGCCCTTATCGCATACTTGTAGTATTCATTGTGCGTGATGCCTGGGATAAAAATTTCCCATATCCCTGACATTTTCACGTTTGACATGGGGTTCATGCCGGCGTGCCAGTGGTTGAAGTTGCCCACTACTGCTACAGATCTTGCGTTTGGTGCCCACACCACGAACCTTACTCCACTCACTCCATCCCTGACCGTCAAGTGAGAGCCAAAGGTGCGGTAACTCTCATATAACTGTCCCTTCCCATAGAGAAATAAATCAAAATCGGAGATTTCCGGAAGGTAGGCGTATGGGTCACCCCTGGCATCAACGTATCCACTTTCATCTTCGTACGAAATCGTATATCTCCTGATCCTGGACTCATCGTTTGAAACGTAGTGGTAAAAACCTTTTCCGTCCGAGATCATGTCCTCTCTCGCTTCGTTTCCTTCTAACTGAACCCAGGCCCTTTTCGCCTGGGGAAAATAACCCCTTATTATGACTGTGCCATCATTAAGTTTATGTGGACCAAGGTATGAATGAGGGCTCATCTCATGGCAACCTTGTATAGAACTCATGTAATCTGGATTAATCAGAAATTCCACCCGTTAAATTCAACATAGTTTAATATGGGCTCTTCACATAAAAATATTTACACGGAAATGATCATCATCACGCCAACTTATATTTTGGGATTGCCTCTTGACTGGCATACTTCTGACCCGTTTATAGCAGAATGCCTGATCGACTGAAAAAGTATATAGCATCTTCTATTGCTGATGGGGTCTACAAACTCTCAAAGATGGATTATGCGCTCCATCCACTCCATTGAAAATTCCCTGGAAAGATCCAGGTATTTGTTTCTCAGTGATTCTAGATCGGCAAGCAACACAGATTCTTTTATGAAATATTTTCCATCAATTTCGCTGACTAGGTTCTCGTCCATCAGTAATTTTACCTTTCCACTGTCAAATAGAGGTTTCCTGAGTTCGCGTATCCCTTTATTCTCCAGGTTGAAAATAACGCTTTTCAGGATCCTTGTCATGGTAAACACCGCGAATTCAGGTGAACTTCTAAGTGCCTCAAATTCACTGGTCAATATGGAAGAAAGGTGTTCTTCAGCGACTTCAGGCAACCCATCTTCCCGTCTATTGTAGAAGAAGTATGGCATTATAGCTTTTCCATTCTCGTAAGATGAAAAAACATATATCCACTTTCTCCCGAGGATGCCCTGTATGCACTCAATCACCCTGTCTGATTCAATAGGGTTGTTGTTCTCAACAATCACCATCCAGGACTGCGGGATGAAATCATCCGGAAGCATAAGTGAGTTCTTGATTTCGAATATGGCATCTTCTTTTTTTACCCAACTCTTGCCGTTCTCTGACAATGACTCTATTTTCTTGTATAACAGCAGTCCGAAAACATCCTTCAGGCGGATCTCTGATTTCACTGGGATAGAATCCGCTCCATCTATACGGTAGTAAGCCAGGTCTGCGTGGGGTTGCAGTCTTATAGTGCGTTCACCATTATTTATGGAAACTGCCGTGAAAATACCACTATTCCTAAATAGGAAACCTTCCAGTTCAGGCATGGAAACGCCTTCCAGATTCTGAATTACCTGGGTAATCTCCCACGGGGTGATAAGAAAATTCTTTCTTTGAACGCCATGAGAAATCTCTGCCGGGAACCCGGCCTCCCTTATGGTCATTGTGTTCTGCAGATATTGGGCGATTTTTGCATCCTTTTCAGTCTGTTCCATTGGAAACATCATGATTTCATGCTTTATCTGTTTGCTCTAGCAGAAAGGACAACTAAACCTGCGTATAGAAAAATAAAAGCACAAGTCTGGAGTTTGTTCTTATTTCAATTGCTAGCCTTTTGTGATAGCATTCGCTAAGGTTATATACGTAAGTTACTTATGATTCTGTAGCACATATGTGCTGGCGAGAGGGACCATGTCTGGTGACAGATTTAATTATTATTTGAAGTTGATACTTAACGCATCGCTTGAGGAATACTACCTCATATCAGAGCAGTTGCAGAATGACCCTCTTGTGTCAACTCCGGAAATCGAGGAACTGGACAGGCTTATAAACAGGTATATGGGCGTTTATAACAAATTCGACATGAAGGTTGTCAATTCAGTGTCTGGAATCGAAGAATACCCTCCTCAGACAGCTCTGGACAATTTTGGCGGCAGTTCGGAATTCGTTGGAAACGAGTCCATGTTCAATATAGACTGGAAGGTGTATATCCCGAAGGGAAATTTTACAAATTCTCCGATAAAGAAATGGTATTACAACGAAAAGATTTCATCAATCCTTAACGACGTCCTTTCAGGAGTAGTACCCGGACATTTCAAAAATTATTTTGACGTTCCGCCATGGGTACTTGGCACAATATACGCTCCGGGAACAATTTATATACAGTTGTACGACCTCGTGAATTCAGCGATTTCCAAGTCACTTATCCCCGGCTGGGATCACCTCGTGGACAGAGGTCTTCCGAGGGAGCTTGTCGATGCAATGCGCACCGAGAAACCCGGCTACATGTTTTAAGAAAGTCCGAAATGTTATCTATAATGCGGACATCATAACTCATGAAATACAAAGGAATTATAACACCTATGCTGACACCGTTCAAGGCGAACGGTTCAATTGATTATACCGCCACTGAAACTCTTCTGGACTTCCTCAGGTCGATCAAGGTTCAGGGCATCTTTCCGCTTGGTTCAACTGGCGTATTTAATTGGCTCGAAACGGAAGAGAGAAAGAAATTCCTGGAGTTTGTCATTGAACATTCCAAGGGACTGAAGGTCTTTGCCGGTGTGGGCGCTTCAGGCAGCTATGAAAGCGTGAAGTTGGCGAGACACGCCATGGACGCTGGTGCTGATGTTCTGGTGCTGATGCCAACTTATTACATCAAGCCGGACCAGAATTATATCCTGAACCACATGAACTACGTAATTGGAAAGACGGACGCAGACTTCTTTATTTATAACATTCCACAATTCGTGGGAGAATTTATATCGGTACAGACCCTTGAATCCGTCATAAAAGCCAATCCCAACGTTGTTGGAATAAAGGAGAGCTCCGGTGACATGCGATATTTCTCAAGACTCATTAGGTTCTCCGGAAAGGAATTCTCCGTTATACAGGGGCAGGACGATCTTCTTCTCCCTTCACTTGCAATAGGTGCAGACGGCGGCGTCTGCGGAACAACCAATTTCTCGGATGCGGTTTCCCGTCTTTATAGCAGCTTTATGGCAGGCGATTATGTGAAGAGCATGGAGATCCAGGTCAACAGGATAGATCCAATGATGGCAACTCTCGCCCTTTCCTCATTCCCGGAGGCGTATTATGCAGCGTTTTACGCGAAAAACGGCTTATCTGGCGGCTACAGGGAACCCATGGGTAGACCCTTGGATAGTGTGATTAGTGAAATAGGTAAATATCTCCGGGATCGATGAAGGAAATGGTTATCTGCCTGTCAATAACAAAAATATAAATATCGTCTTGAATTAGCTGTAAGCCTAAGTGAAGGAGGAATTAAAATGCAAAAAGGAACATATGTGAAATTCGAAACTCCCGAGTCCCTTGAAAAGAGCGCACTTGATCTGGTTGAAAATTCATTCAGAAGTGGCAAGATAAAGAAGGGAACCAATGAAGTGATAAAGTCAATTGAGAGAGGAGAAAGCAAGATAGTTGTGATAGCCGAGGATGTGTCACCGCCGGAAGTTGTGTACTACTTGCCCATGCTATGCGAAGAGAGAAAAGTCCCATATTGTTATGTGAAGAAGAGGAGCGATCTGGGTTCTAAGGTTGGAATTTCATCGGCAGCTTCAATTTCCATCGTTGATTATGGAAAGTCGGAAGAGGTCTACAAGAAGATCGTCGGCGAAGTCAGCAAACTGAAGAAGTGAGGTGTTCTTTCTGGCAGATGAAGCTACTCCAGCAGAAGTTCTTGAATTGATGGGAAGAACCGGTATGACCGGGGAGGCAACAACCGTCAAGGTAAGAGTCATGTCTGGAAGGGATCAGGGAAGAATTATTGCCCGCAATGTTATGGGGCCGGTCAAAGTCGGCGACATACTGATGTTAAGGGAAACAGCAAGAGAAGCAAAGAAATTGTCCATGAGGTGAATAAATGGTAAACAGAGTATGCACGTTTTGCGGTTCAGTAATTGAACCAGGCAGCGGGACTGTAATGGTAAGGAAAGATGGAGTTCCTATGAACTTCTGTAGCAGGAAGTGCAGAATAAACATGACCGAACTCAAGAGGGTACCCAGATATACCAAGTGGACTGCGGAATACCATAAGATCAAAGATCTTAAGAAGAGATCTGCAAAGTCGTGAGTGAAGACCGATGGAAAGAACGCTAATTCTCATTAAGCCTGACGGTGTCAAAAGAAGACTCGTCGGCGAAATTATTGGTAGAATGGAGAAAAAGGGTCTGAAGCTGGTATCCGCTAAAATGCTTGTAATGACAAGTTCTATGGCAGAAAAGCATTATGAGATCCATAAATCGAAGCCATTCTACAAGGATCTTGTGAAGTACATCACATCCGGACCAATTTTTGCGGCTGTACTGGAGGGAAACAACGTTATACAGGTTGTCAGGCTGATGGCAGGAACAACCGATGGATCAAAAGCCCAACCCGGCACAGTACGCGGGGATTTCGCCACAGGAATTGAGAGAAACATAATACATGCTTCCGATTCAATTGAGGCATATAACCATGAATACCCTATATTTTTCAGCAGGGAAGAAATGCTGGACTTCAGATACGGCGATGAAGATATAATTTAGAGGTGGTTATGGATAACAAGACCGTCAGGCAACCCATTGTTTGCGTACTCGGTCATGTTGACCATGGAAAAACCTCTATTCTAGATGCTATAAGGGGCACAGCCCATGCAAAAAAAGAAGCAGGCGGCATTACCCAAAGAATAGGTGCTACGCAGATTGATGTCTCAGCCATAATACGGGGGACTAAAAACATTCTGACAAGTACTAGCTTAAAGATTCCCGGCCTTCTTTTCATTGATACTCCTGGCCATGTTGCATTTGCAAATATGCGTGCAAGGGGTGGAGCGCTGGCCGACATCGCCATACTCGTTGTAGATGTAAACGAGGGGCTTATGCCGCAAACCATAGAATCAATTAATATTCTGAAGAAATACAAAACACCATTCGTGATGGTGGCGAACAAGATAGACCTGGTCCCTCTTGTTACCGATGCATCAAACACCAGTTTTTCACAATTCATAAAGAAGCAAAGAGATGAATACAGGGAAGAGCTGGATAAGAGGATATACGATCTGGTGAACGCCGTCTATCTACAGGGTTTTCCATCGGATAGATTTGATCGGGTTACTGATTTCTCCAAGACAATTGCCATAATACCTGCAAGCGCAAAGTTACGGATAGGGATACAGGACATACTCATGATGCTTGCCGGCTTATCGCAGCGTTACCTTGAAAAGGAGATCTCCATGGTCGATGGGGAAGCAAGAGGAACAATAATAGAGGTGAAGATCGAAAGCTCGGTCGGAACAACCCTTGACACAATACTCTACCAGGGGACCCTCAAAACAGGAGATGTTATCGCGATTAACACGAAGGAGGGCCCGAAACTGACCCGTATAAAGGCACTTCTAGTGAATAATGCCAACGGGGAGAAGGGCCTGAAAGAGAAAAGGATTGTTTCTGCTGCAGCAGGAGTCCGTGTACTGATAAGCGATAAGTACGAGGTAATAGCTGGTTCTCCGCTCATCGCTGTTACTGCTGCACCTGAAGAAGCCTTTCTTGAAATAGAGAAGGAATCAAAGACAAACATCGATCTATCAACCCACGGGATAACGGTGAAAGCAGAGGCGCTTGGATCACTGGAAGCCATTGCTTACGAGCTTTCGCAGAGAAATATTCTCATTAGAAGCGCCACAATAGGCGATATCACCAGAAGGGATGTCACCGACGTAGCCACTCTGAATGATCCAATGGAACGTCTGATCATCGGCTTTAATGTCACCGTCACTGACGATGCAAAGGAGGCGGTACTGCCAACCGATGCAGGGATACTCGTCGGAAATATAATATATTCACTCATGGACCAGGCAGAGAAGTGGCTTAAGGACAGGGAAACTCAGATACGCGAGATCAGAAAGCAGGAAAAATCAATGCCGGCCAAGATAACGATCATGCCGGAGAATATATTCAGGGCCACTAAGCCTGTTATTGTGGGGGTGCACATTGAGGGAGGAAGCATAAAGGTAGGGGACAAACTTATCAAGTCTGATGGCAGATATGGCGGTTCGATCAAGAGCATCAGGGACGGTGAAATGAGCAAGAAATTTGCGGAAGCTCCTTCGGAAGTCGCAGTAGCTATTGACGGAGTCACCCTGAACAGGCAGATTTTTCCGGGAGAAACTCTATATGTTGATATCCCGGAATCTGTTGTAAAGGAATTGAGGGAAAGCAACGTTGATGCTGCCACAATGAGCGCAATGGATGAGACAATCAAGATAAAGCGGAAAGCGAATATTTTCTGGGGAACCCGAGCATAATTACTTCTTTCTAGGCAAATGCAGGTCTCTTCCGGTTCCTTGAGAGCAGTAGAACTGGGAGACTAAGGGCCAGCAGTGCAATCATAGCATAGTAAGTAAGAATAGCCGGCTTCAGGGCTATGGTTGTAATTATCATGGAAAGGCCCAGGACAAGGCACACTTTGTATATAGTGCTCCCGAAAATCACACCCGTACTGATCTCATCCCGTTTTTTTCGTAGAGCGGAGGTGAAAATGAAAATTTCTGGAACTGAACCAGTAACGCCTGCAAAGATGAACCCGGATGTAAATAGGGACAGGTGAAGATAGGCAGCCAGATTGTCTACTACCCTTACCAGTTCATAGGATGACAGAAACAGCAGGAATATGCCAAGGAGGAGATAAATCCATGAAAATCTGAAGACAGCGATTTCGGGGGACGACTTTGAGGCATTGCCTGTTCTCATTGCATAAAGATAAATTGCAAAAATTGACAGCAACGCAATGCCGACATAAACAGATGCAACTTCGGTGTATGCAAAAATGGACAGAATTAAATAGGCGACAACAAGGAGAATTGTTTCAACGCGAAACTTGCTGAGGGCATTCTTCAGGGCCAATGGTGCAAGCAGAAGAAATACAACAAATGTGAACAGGTTGGATCCCTGTATGTTCCCTATGCTTATTTCACCAAGTTTCTCGAAGGCAGCTGTCAGCGAAAGAAAAAGTTCGTCAATTGAAGCTCCTATTGAAAGGATAACGGATCCAACTACCTTACCAGAAAGATTGAATTTTGCTCCTGCTGAGATGGACTGTTCCACAAAAAAATCAGATCCAACCTCAAGGCCAAGCAAAGACAGGATGATGCCGAGGATCGTGATTGATAAAGATTTCAGAGAAAATTCAAAATAAATAATCAGTAATAAGCCTGCCAGGATGAGGATGGCATATGAATTCCTGGATAAGTACTTCAAGCAATCACGATATTGCTATCTGTTGAGGCCTTATTACCTTGACATTCTCCTCTACCTTAACACCTCTGTTGAGTTTTTTGTAGTCGACAGACTCTGGTCTCAAGAGGCTAACTATATAGTTGAAAGCTATGTCGGCACTTTCCGGATCTCCGCAAGTATAGATATCAAGTGTGACCAGCCCGTGTTCCGGCCATGTATGGAAAGAAAGATGTGACTCTGCCAGAAGAACTACTCCACTTGCTCCTTTTGGTTGAAACTGATAATAGTCCGAAGAAATCTCGGTAAGTCTACCTCGTTTTATTGCACCCTCAAATATCGGGTAAAGTTTATTCGCATCAGAGATCAAATCTTCATCGACACCGTAAAGATCTGCAATAATTTGAACACCTACGGCCACTTTCATCTTCCTCCATTTTTACACCCCAAATAATACAGATTTCCATAATTAATATGTTGTATTTAAATATTTATTGGGTCTTGACATTTTTTTTAATATATCTAACACCAAATAAATTCGCACAGACCTAGCATGGTAAATAAATATATTTATAAATATTATTATATTTTTATACAAATAAGGTCAAAGTTAATCTAGATGCATAATTTTTAGCCTGATTTCCGGGTTTTTCGTTTCCAGTGAGGCTATGTCTGAAAGTGAAAAATGGAACCGCCGTCTGGAGACGAGAATCGTTGAAGATTCTCCACGTGAAGCAGATTCAAATGCTGAATGCAGCGAAGCATACTCAAAGGCAGGTACGATCCCGATAGCCGCCGTTACTATCCTTGATGTCTCACCTATTATCCCTATTTTTTTATCTTTTGTCAGATCAGGATTTTTCTTAAAAAAGTCGCTAATAGTCTGCATATTGTCCAGATCCTCTGCATTTGGTATGACAATTATCGTAACGGAACCAAGCTGTATGTCGATAAGTCCTGTAACCATGCTTACGGCCTGCAAATATCCCTGGACCGAATCAATCTGCGCAATTCCAGTTGCTCCTTTCACCTTTGCATCCCTAATTCTTGAAGCATGCAGGTAACCATCACGCATGCAGAGGCTTACCCTGTCTCCTTTCCGGATATCCCCGTCACTAATAGCTTCCCATGAGAGGGCAGAATCCAGCTCAGAAATGTTCTCGTGCACGAAATTCCGGATGTCATTCAGGCCGCTATAGAGGAACTCAAAACCTTCCTTGGTCAGCGCATTTTTGTCGTTGATTAGCCCTTCGGATCTGAGTATTTTGAGATGGTAGATAACGCCCTGAAGGGTGATACCTATGTCCCTTCCAATCTCCGATGGTTTCACTCTTCCCCTAAATATGTTCGCGAGGATCATTAGCTGGCTGATTTTAGACTGTTCCAATGACATGAACCAGTGTCTATATGTTTATGAAAATAAATAGCTATTTATCCTTGGTTGAATCTTGGGTGGCGTTCACGTAATCGATCAGAAACCTGCACACATTGTCCCCTGAAACGACGCGATGAGTGGCAGAGACACCAGCATCGAGAAGCTTCCGGAATAGATCTGTTTCAACAGAGCAGGCTTCTCCGTAGCGTTCTGATATCGCCAGAATGGGACAGTTATATTCCATAAGCTCGAACTTATCTCCCTTCAGATTCCTCGACTCTGCCATATACCCGTCTGCATTCCTCAGTTCCATCAGCCTTTCTACCATTCTCGGATGGTCAAGGCCGGAAATTGCCTCAGAATATGGCCCATAAATTCTGGAGGTTCTCAGCCGGAGTATCCTGTCTATGTGTTCCCTGCCGAAGTTTTCCTCTACATAATTGAGGGCCTCAACAGCAAGCTCTTTGTGCCCTCTGGAAAATGAATCAATACCCTTCTCAGTAAGCCTGAAAAAGCAACTTGGCCTGCCTCTTCCCGAATTCCTGTACCTTCTCTCTACAAGTCCGCCTGATTCAAGCTTTACAATCTGTTTGAGTACTGCCACTTTTGAAATTCCCATGGTGTCTGCAAGGCTCTTCAAAGACATCTCCCTGTTTTTCTTTAGAATGACAAACATGTCTTCTGTTAGCGGGCCTTCACCCTGATGGCTCTTTTCGTAGCTCATGAGTCTTGATGCAAGTATGAGTTATTAAATTTATGTGATTTTAGTTAATATAATCTATCCCAGGAAAAGCGCTCATTAATTCCCTTACTGCGCGTCCAGGGTCGACACTGGAATACACCCAGGAAATGACACAGATTCCATCGAGATTAAAAGGTCGCAGTATTGCGGCATTTTCAGGATTAATTCCCCCAATTGCAAAAATAGGCACGTGAATGTATTTCCTTATCCCTTTCAGGACTTCGATATCATACAATCCAGCATCATTTTTTGAATTCGTCACAAAGAAAGGGCCAAAGGATACATAATCTGCCCCCAAGGTCTGTGCCTCAACTGCAATTTCTCGGCTACCATAGGTGGAACACCCTATTATCTTATCTGGCAGCCTCTTTCTTGCCTCCGAAAGTGGGACGTCATCTTTTCCGATATGAAGTCCGTCGGCATTGACTGCAGTAGCAAGATTCACATCATCATCGATTATGAATATCTTGTTATATCTGTAAGCCAGGTTGGACAGTTTTTGCGCGAGTTCCAGTTTATCGTGGAAACCTGCAGATTTATTCCGATATTGCAGTATGGAAACCCCTGAAACCAGGGCCTTTTCTGTTACCTCAAAAAAATTTGAGGTTATTGGTTCCGGTGTAACAAGATATATTCCGCCGAGTGTCATTTCAGGTTCCTTGAAGTAGCATTGTCTATGGCTTTCCAGAAATCGTCTTTGCCGGGCGGGCCGATTTCTAGCAGCTTGCCATCCACTTCCAGTTTTATTCCAGCCGATTTCTCCATCATTTTTCCTGCTATTGTGGCTGGGATGTTCCTTGATTTAAGCACTTTTACAAGCTCTTCAGCTCTTTTCTCGTTTACGGTCAGGACAAGTGTGCCCTCGCTAATGCTGATCAGAGGGTCCATGCCAAAGAGATCACATATTTTTCTGACCTCTTCATATATGGGTATCTTGTCTGAATGAACAAGCAGGCCGTTACCGGATGCATAGGCAATCTCGAATAATGCACCCAAAATGCCGCCCTCGGTGGCATCATGCATCGAAGTGACTCCTCCCGGCCCTATTCCGAATCTCGAACATGTAATAGAATCCTCAACCGTTGACATGCTGTAGAAAAGATTCCTACCTCTCTCAAGTACCTCTTTTCCGAGATTTCCCTCAATGTGTTCGGGAAAAAGTTGAGAGAATATGGACGCCGCTTCCAGTGCAATGGTCTTGGTAATGACAATTGAGTTCCCAGCACGTGCCATTTCGGTCGTTAAGTACCCATCCGGTGGCCCAAAAGCGATCATCGTCGCGCCTCCGACCATGGGATAGTTGCTCCCCTGGTATCTGGCAGTGTGCCCTGTTACTATGGAAACCCCATATTTTTCGGCTTCGCGACTGAAAGAGTTCCAGAAAGCATCAAATTCCTCGTCACTTATCTCAGGAGGAAGGTTAAGGTCAACTGTGAGGTATTGAGGAAGGAGCCCCGATGTGCACAGATCAGAGGCAAGTATATGAAAGGCAAACCATGCAGCTTTATCCCATCCATAGGAAGGTACAACGTATAACGGGTCCGTGGTTAGAACCATAACCATGTCGTCTGAAACTTTCACCACGCCAACGTCGACTCCATTCCGTGGAGGGACAAGGACCGATGGAGATTTGGCACCAAGCCTGCTCAGAATTTTCTGTTCGAAAAATTCCTTTGTCACTTTTCCAAATTTATCATTCATATACATTCCTCCAGAAATGATTCAGTGATCCATATCCTTTTCCCATGGGAAACGATTGCTCTATTGCATTTTGCAGGTAGACCCTTGCGAGCTCAACAGCTTTTAACAGCGGGTTCCCGAGGGCAAGATATGAGCATATGGCTGCTGACAACGTGTCGCCCGTGCCGTGGCTGTTTTCGGTGTTTACTCTTTTTCCCGAATAAACATAGGTCTTTCCATTAATGCTCAGGAAATCCTTCACCGTTTCATCTCCAAGATGACCTCCCTTGATCAGCACTCCAATGCCATATTCGTCAGAAAGTTTCAGCGAGACGGTCTTTGCATCTTCACTGCTGGCTATGGGCAGCCCGGAAATTCTTTCAGCCTCAGGCACATTTGGTGTGATCAATGCAGCCAGAGGAAAAAGCAGATCTATCATCGCGGAGATCGCGTCATTCCGAAGAAGAACTGCCCCGGTCTTGGAAATCATGACGGGATCTATTATTATGCCTGAAACAGCGTATTCTCGCAGTCCTCTAGATACAGCGGAAATCGTGGTGCTGCTGAATAGCATTCCCGTCTTTACCGAATCTGCACCCATATCAGAAAGGACTGCATCAATCTGGCTGATAATGAAATCTGGGGGTACCTCAAGTATGCCGGAAACCTTCGTGCTGTTCTGTGCAGTCAGCGCAACTATAACGGATGATCCGAACACTGAAAGCGAAGTCATTGTCTTGAGGTCAGCCTGAATGCCGGCTCCGCCTCCGGAATCTGACCCGGCAATCGTCAGTGCCCTGGACACCCTTTTCATGTATTTTACATCGTTACTTCATTAATATAAGATCGCCAGCCGTTGATAATATATTTTAACTTATGCGAGCGGGAAGTCTCCTTGACTCGGCAAGGGGATGAAAGCGAGCAAAATGCTTATAATATCAGTGAATATCGTATAAGACAGAGCGTCATGAGGACATACAAGTTCCGACTGTATCCATCTGCTGGGCAGGAGAAACTGCTAATCCAGCAGTTGAACCTCTGCCGGGAACTGTACAACGCATTCCTGCAGCAGAGGGTCTACGCACATAAGATGGGTAAGAGCATCAACTATAACTACCAGCAGGACCAGGTACCGGAACTGAAGAAAGTCTTTCCCGAATTCAAGGATATCCATTCACAGGTGCTTCAGGACGCTGCACACAGAGTTGATAAAGCATTTGGCAACTTCTTCAGGAGAATCAGGGAAAAAAAGAACGGAAAAAACATAAAAGCAGGCTTCCCGAGATTCAAGCCAAAAGACGGGTACAACTCCATCACCTATCCGCAGTCTGGATTCAGGATACTGGATAACGGTCATGTGTGGCTGTCGAGGATCGGTGAAATCCGTATGTTCATGCATCGCCCGATCAGCGGAGACATGAGGACACTCTCAATAAAGCGTGATCATGTTGGAGACTGGTTCATAACAGTCACCGCCGATTCAGAAAAGATCAAAGGAAAGGGGCTTGCGCTGTCAGTACCACAACCAAGGAATGCAGTGGGTGTTGATCTTGGACTCGAATCTTTCATGGCCGTGAGTGATGGAACATGCATTGAATCTCCACGTTTCCTGAGGGGATCGGAAAAACAACTGAAGAAGGCACAGAAATCCCTTTCCAGAAAGAAGAAGGGATCAGGAAAGAGGGAGAGGGCAAAGAAAAGAGTCGCAAAAGTGCACAGGAAGATACAGAGGCAGAGGGATGATTTCTTGCACAAAATATCCAGCAGCCTGGTGGAAAATCATGATCTCATTGTTTTCGAAGACCTGAACATTAAAGGAATGGTTAAGAGTCACCACCTGGCGAAGAGCATAGCGGATGCGTCATGGAACAGGATCATCCAGTACACAGGGTACAAGGCTGAAAGTGCCGGTACCACTGTCATGCTGATCGATCCCAGAAACACATCACGCAAATGCTCAGCATGCGGCAACATAAAAGAGGATCTGAGGTTATCAGATCGCATATACCACTGTGACGCATGTGGTCTTAACATCGACCGTGACCTGAATGCGGCTATCAACATACGCAACATTGGTCTCATAAAGGTAGGGAGGGGCACTCCCGAATTCACGCCCGTGGAGATCAGGGCTCTACCCGCAAGGGCAACCCGGATCGCTGAAGCGGGAAGCCCCTTGCGTTAGCGAGGGTAGGATGTCACCAAATTGTAGATTCAGGAACGTGGATCTGGTTTTTAACCTTGGAACACAGGATTATGCGCGAATACTGGAATTCCAGCACACTCTTGTCGATCTCAGGAACAGCGGTAGGATCGGAGACGCCATGGTATTTGTAGAGCATCCGGACACATATACAGCAGGCATACATAGGGACAGTGGTGCCATGCTGGATCAGAGCCTGCCAGTTATATTCGTTGAGCGTGGGGGGGCATACACCTTTCATGGCCCAGGCCAGGTAATAGTCTACTTTGTTATCAATATGAAGGAACGCAGGACTAATGTCAGGGATCTGATAATTCTTGTGCAGGACTCAATCATATCGTTATTGTATGAATACGCAATTAAAGCCGAGGGAAGGCTTAACAAAGAAACCGGTGTGTGGGTACAGGAAAGGAAAATTTGCTCAATAGGCTTTGCAATCCGTGGTTTTTCCACATTTCATGGGATAGCACTCAATGTTTCTACAGACCTGAACAAATTCTACAGCATAATGCCCTGCGGCTTTGATGCTTCAATAATGACCAGCGTCAGAAAGGAAACGGGTTCGGCAATTGAAACTGAGGAAGTGAGATCAAAACTGGAAAGAAGGTTGGTTGCAGCCCTGAAAATGGAAAAAATTAAAAGATATTCAAATGAAAACACATTTCTCAAGGATTTCAATGTGCAATTGTCTGGGACTGTTCCCTGAGAAACTGCTGAAGGTAATAGAATGATCCTGTTCCCTTCCCGCTGACTCCGCTCATTTTCCATCCTACGAATGGCTGGGAAGCAACCATCGCGCCTGTTGAACCGCCACTGGTCCTATTTGCATACAGAACGCCGACATCAGCGGTCGCAAAATAGTGCTCTATTTCCGTCAGGTCTCCCGAGAATATCCCGCCTGTAAGCCCATACTCTGAAGCATTAACTCTCTGAATTGCATCATCAACGCTTTTAACCTTTGCAATCGCAAGTATCGGGAGGAATAGTTCGTCCCTGATTACGAACGAGTCTTGCTTCAGGTTTCCGACAATTGTCGGTTCGACGTAATATCCACTCTCCCCCCTTGTTTTGCCTCCGTACAGGATCTCACCTTCCTTAGGTATCGCTGCCATTAGCGTCTTGAATTTTTCGTAGGCACCAGCATTGACCACGGGGGTAACAAATGTCTCTTTCTTCCTTGGATCGCCAACCTGCATTTTCTTAACCCGATCCACAAGCATAGGAACGAACTTGTCATAAATGGCTTCATGGACGTACACAAGCGAACAGGCGCTGCATTTCTGTCCAGAATAGCCGAATGCGGCTCTTGCGGTTCCTTCCACTGCCTTTGACAGGTCAGCCTTTGCAGACACTATTATGGCGTCTTTTCCTCCCATTTCCGTGACGACTACCCTTGGGTGTTTCTCAGTTGCTTTCCTGTAAAGCGCCATTCCAACTTCTCTGGAACCAGTGAATACAAACCCTGATACAAGATCGCTTTCGCTAAGTTTTTGCCCGACAACGCTTCCTGAACCAGCTAAGTAAGCAAGGACTTCCTTTGGAACCCCAGCCTCATGCAGTATCTTGATTCCGAGGTAGGAGGATAGAGGTATGTCACTGGATGGCTTTAACACGACTGCATTTCCCACCACAAGGGGACCCACGGCCATGCCGATTGTTATTGAGTAGAAGTTAAAAGGCGGTATAACTGCGAAAACACCGTAAGGCTTCATAACGCTCTGGCTTTCCTCATTCTTGTAACCCTTGCCGGTGAATCTTATAAATCCCTGGTTCTCAATAAGGTTGAGCGAATAGTACCTCATGAAATCTATCGCCTCATCCACATCGCCCATTGCCTCGTACCGGTTCTTTCCATTTTCATACGCTAGCATGGCGGCCAGCAGGAATTTCCGCTCACTCATTATGTCTGCAGCTTTCAGCAGGATTCTGGTTCTTTCAACATATCCAATATCGTACCATTTCCGGTAGGAGGAATGCAGGATTCTGAGAGTTTTATCCACAGTTTCTGGAGACGACATCTGGAATGTCGCTATCTCCTTCCCATCTATTGGGGAGATATCCTTGATCTTTCCCTTCTCTTTTACCTCGCCTGCTGCCAGGTTCGGGTACTCCTTCGAGAAATAAGTTTCCGCCTCCTTGAGCGCGTTTTCGTATAAGCTGTCAAAATCCTTCTCTTTGCCGGCATCTCTCATCTTAATAAAGGTGTTCTCATTATCAAACATAGTTTTTCTAGCCTCCTTCTTCCGGTTGCCCGAATTGCTTTTGGTAATCTTCTTTTTGTTTAAAAATTCGAGCATCGAAAATCAAGCACTATGGATATGGGTCAACTACCCCTCGCTCAGGATGATAAAGAGAGAAGGATCATGACGGGAAAATAACCCGGATACACGACAGAAAAGGAATCAGTCACCCTGACATGATTTTCCTGAAATTTTCAAAGGAAAGGGTATTCATTACCTGTTCCTTCCCAAGCCAGCCTCTTCTCGCTATTGCGGTTGCGAATCTGAGGTTTGTAAGGTCAGCAACATTATGAGCATCGCTCCCCAGCGTGAACCGAACTCCTGCGTTTCTTGCTCTGCGCACTAGATCTGCTGGAAGATCGGATCGGAACGGGTCACCATTTATCTCAAGACAGACTCCAGCGGCGGAACATTCCGCCATAATTCTGCCCATATCCAGCTTGTATGGTTCACGCTTCCCGATCAACCTTCCAGTGGGGTGTGCAATCCCTTTTACCAGCCCAGATTGTATCGCCCTTACCACCCTCCCTGTATTCTCGTCACTATCTCCGGTCACGAATTGATGGAGGGAAGCCAGGACAAAGTCCATTTCTGACAGCACCGCCTCTCCAAGATCAAGGCTGCCATCCTTTAGAATTTCAAGTTCAACCCCCTTGAGTGCGGGATAGTTTAGTCTTGAGGAAGCCTCATCAATCCTCCTGTTCAATTCCAGGAAGCCTGCTTCATCAAGGCCATTTGCCACTCTCAGGCTCTTGCTGTGATTTGTGAAAACAATGTATTCAAGCCCGTTCTTTCTGGCCTGCAGCATCATCTCTTCGACCGTGTTTGATCCGTCGCTGTCAACAGTATGGGCGTGTGTGTCTCCCCTGATCTGTTCATAACCTACGATATCAGGGAGTGTGTGGTTCATGGAAGCTTCGATTTCTCCAGTGTTTTCCCTCAATTCAGGCTCAATATATTCCATTCCGAGTCCCGCATAGATTTCAGCCTCGGTTCGGCCTGCAATCCGCTTCTCCCCACTAAAAAGTCCATATTCATTTAGCTTCATACTTGAAGCAATGGCGATGTTGCGGAGATGTATGTTATGTTCCTTACTGCCAGTGAAATATTGAAGCGCTGCTCCGAAGGATCCCTCCTCTATGAGCCTGAGGTCGCAGGTGATTCCTATTTTAAGATTCACGGTTATTTTCGATTCACCCCTGACAACAGTTCCGGAAACACGATCAGATTCGACCAGCACTTCAGCACCCTTTGATTTGTCTCTGGCAATAGCGAGTATATCCACATCTCCTATGGTTTCCTTCATTCTCCTGGTGGATCCGGCAACGGTTACCCTGTCAAAAAGCCCACTGGCATCAAGGAAGTTCTTCAGCTCCATAATATCAGGGTATGCCTTTCCCAGCGGAATCCTTGTCGGTCCAGCTGACAGGCTCAATTCTAGGGACTTTGAGAGATTCATCTCGGTTTTCTCTCCAAATCCAGGCAATTTAGAAATTTTATGTGATTCAATTGCCACACGCAGATCTGAAACACTGGTGATACCTAAATTCACGTAAAGGGACGCTATTTTCTTTGCGCCAAGTCCCTGTATTTTCCTTAGCTGTTTGAAGTCCACTGGATATTTTTTCTTTAAATTATCGTGGACCGTGATTCTGCCTTCTTCTATGTACTGCTGTATTTTTTTCTCGATGGCCGCCCCAACACCATCTATTTTCCTCAGTTCGTTCCTGCGGCTAATTTCTCTGATGTCCTCCCCAAGTCCGGCAATGCTCATCGCAACCCGGCGATAGGCTATGGATTCCCATTTCTGGCCCTCTATCTCCTCCATATCGGCCAGTTCAGAGAAAACTTCGGCGAGTTCATCATTAAACATGCCTTAACATGGAGAGAGGCAATATTTAGTTTTATGATTATCCAGGAAAAGGATGCCCATTGCTTTATGATCAAAATCCAGGGTTTGTGTCAGGTCAGAATATTGGTTAGACGAGATCTCAATATCACTTTCTTGAAAGCCTGAGGGTGTTCATTCCCTTATCAACCACAATGGACTGTCCGTTGATTCCATAAGCCATTTCGCTCAGCAGGAATACTGAGACATAAGCAACTTCTGTGGCATCGAGATCAGTAGTATCGGAGATCTTGCCGAAGTTAAACGGGAAGGTTTTCCTGAATCTGTCTTCCCTGGACACAGCCCCAGGGAGCACAGCATTAACCCTGATGTTGTACGCTTTGAGCATTTCGGCTGATTTTCTGGTCATCTCTTCAATGGATTTCTTTGCGATGGTATAAGCAATGCTCGATCCAGTGAAAATAGCAGGTGAAGCACCCACGTTTACTATGGCTCCGCCCTTCTTCCTCATGGCTTCTGAAAATACCCTGATAACATTGTATTGAGCGCCGACATTGCTGTTGAACATTTCTATGAGATCGGAGGGTGGTGGCAGATCCCTGCCCGTCTCTTCGTATTTTCCAGGTGAGTTGTAAACAACGTCTATCCCGCCATAGAATTCTATGATCTTGTCCCTGATCTCCCTCATAGACTCCTCGTTTGTTGCATCTCCTTTGAATATCTTAATTGTAGATGATTCAACAAGGCCAAAACTGCTGCCCGACCTCGACACCATGGCAATCTTTGATCCGAAATTAATCAGGAGCCTCGCTACTGCGTTGCCCTGCCC
>JAJYRT010000168.1 GCA_021793945.1 Thermoplasmata archaeon | reverse complement strand
TTGCCCTTTAACAGTTAAATCCCTTTTTTCCCGACAGCCTAGCGACGTATTCCTGTAACTTCGATTCATCCGTCCTCTTCCTCAACTCAATCATCGTTTCCGGATCGAGTTGTATCCCGTAATGAATGAAATCAAGAAGTGTCTTTTCCGGATCGGAAACAGGGACGAATATCCCTCCGTAATTCATATATTCAAACCCAAAGAACCCATTTATATTAATTCTATGAAGCATAACCTTGATTCCCATGAGCTCCCTTATTCCCGGATCCGCTTTACTCTTTGTTATGATTACTGGAATTGACTGTTGCGTCCATATCTTCCTGATTGTTAATGCGTATTGCAGACCGTAATAAAATGGCCTGAACCTGAATCCAACAATTGCCTCATTCCTCTGGAAAGTGTATGCTCCCTTCCCGATCCTGTGAAGCTTCCCGGACTGAACAAGATTATGAAGCATCAGCCTTATGTAAGCCTCACTGGCACCTATTCTGGACAGAAACCTTCTGGCGTCATCTGTCACAAACATATTTTGCTTTGCAAAGAATTCGATAAACGCAGATTCATATTTCATTGAGCCACCTTTTTATATATTCAACCATGCGAGCAAAATCCAGATCTTTCTTTCCCGCATAAAGCAATGAGCTCAGCACCCTTTCATCAATCGGCCGGTGAATTCCTTGCAAAAACTTAGAAAAGCTGGAATTTACGACGTAATCTGATCTATCCAGCCAATTTGTCAGAATAAAGAGATCATAGATATCTCGTACATACCTTCTGCCCTGGTACGCCTCCATCTTCCTAGTCATCAGTTCAGTGGGGGTGAGCACGCTGATGGTCTTTGTACTGCCATCGATTCTAGCGTAAGTTCTCATTTCGTTCTCCGCATATCCCGGCTTGGTTTCCAGAAGAAGTTCCGTTACATTATTGGCTATTCGAACCCTGGTTGGAATTTCCGGGTCCTGCCATAGGAGTCTCAGGCCATATTTTTCCAATGCTGAGACAAATCGATTGAACGAATTTCCGTCCATATAAATGTCGACGCCCTCGGAGAATCTCATGCCCCCGAAGCACCTCCATACCGCGGTACCTCCATAGAGAAGTGCATCTGGATGAAAATAATCATAAATGATATCAATAACATAATCCTGGAGTTCGGCCAGGCTTAACCTCTGCCCGGTTAAGAATGATCCAATTGGTTCCATTGAAATAAGTAATTGTTATATTATATTATAACTTTCACTTACTCAGGCTCAATAAGGTAAATTCAATACCTGAAACAAAGACGCAAGTATCAGAGGATTACTATAATTGTTAGCTTGTTCTCAGAAGGTTTCTTTCTGATAAAAAATTCATCCACAAGGTTTGGAAAGAATTGTGATAACGATTTCGGGGCGTCCTGACCTGAGCCAGGTCATGATTATTTCGAGTTGGCATTCATCGTTTCGTTATCTGATTTTATTGACTGTGTCCCATGGGATTCCTTTGCCATCTTTTCTGTGGGTGCTTTTTCGTTAAGTTCATAGATATATGTTTTTCCCCTCAGCACAGAGAATACTGCTGCCAGTCCAGCCATTGCGGCTCCAAAGTAGAATGCAAACCTCAGGGCGGACATTATCGCTGGTGCAATAGCTGTGGGAAACCAGGTCTTCCCTGCAGCCGTAAGACCCTCCATGTAATAGACCGATGTGCTGTTGAGTGAACCAACCAGGGCAGCTCCACTCGGGCCAGCGGCACTTAGCGCGCTGAGTATGGTCTGCACGGGATTGTACCCGAGGAATGCGGAGAACAGGTCCCCGGTTGGCGGCAATTGTCCAAAGATCAGCCCAAGCGATGAGGCCTGGGCAGAAGTTAGGGAAGGAACAGAAGCCATGGCTGAAGTAAATGCTCCGGTCAGGCCGGAAGCCATGGAAACTATGAGTATCGTGAAAAATATTCCCATGCTGGCGGTCTGTCCGGTGTTCTGCATTGTTGCCCTCATTCCTGATCCGACCCCTCTCTGCTGGGCAGGAAGGGAGTTCATGATGGCTGTGGAATTTGGCGCTGCGAAAAGTCCATTTCCAAGACCCAGAACAAAAATCGTGACTGCGAATGGCACGTAACTAAAATTGTAGCTGAAAGTTGCAAGGACCAGGAATGCTATGGCAACTATCACCATTCCCAGCGTTGCAAGTACCCTGGCGCCAAACCTGTCAGTCAATGCACCACCGATAGGCCCCATTATAAGGAAACCAGCCATCATTGGGATCATATAAATTCCTGCCCAGAATGGAACAGAAGCATACGAATACCCATGAAGAGGAAGCCAGATTCCCTGAAGAAGTATTATGAGCATGAACATTGCGCCACCGTACCCAATTGTTCCAAGAAGGGTTGAGTAATTGCCGAATGCGAATGCCCTGTTCTTGAAAAGTTTCATGTCAAACATTGGCTGCTTTATCCTGTTCTCGACGAACGGGAACGCAATAACCATGGCAATGCCTATGGCAAGAGCTGCTATGACCCAGGGGTTTGACCAACCCATATCGCTGCTTCCGTACGGAATCAGCCCATAAGTTATTCCAATTAGGAATATTGTGAGGCCTCCTCCAAGCAGGACTGTGCCGAGATAGTCAAGTTTCTGGTCTTTGTGTCTTGTGGAATTATCCCTGAGCTTGAGTACTGACCATATACTCCCAATTATTCCAACAGGCACGCTTACAAGGAATACGTATCTCCAGTTAAATACGGACAGAATCCCTCCAAGAATGAGTCCGATCAGTGATCCTGCAAGCCCGGATATCATGTTTATGCCGATAGCCTTTCCCCTTTCGTTATACGGGAATGCATCGGTGAGTATTGCAGCGCTGTTTGAAAAGAGGAAAGCTGCGCCGGCACCCTGTATTAGGCGAAATACAATAAGTTCCATGGCACCGAGATCTCCGGAGCTTGGCGTCAGGTAAAGAAGGATCGATCCTATCGTGAAAATTATGAATCCGATTGTATATAACCGTGTTCTTCCGAATATGTCTGATAGCCTTCCGAAGGTAACCAGCAGAACCGCGGTAACGATCATGTAACCCATCAGAATCCATAGCAGGTATGCGAAAGAGCCAGACGCCAGGGGGTTTATTCCAATGCCTCTGAAAATTGCCGGTAATGAAATCAGTATTATTGTAGCGTTGATTGTGGCCATTAATACACCCAAGGTTGTGTTGGAGAGTGCGACCCATTTGTATTGAACCATTCACATCTGTCCGTTAATTAATGCTTCGGATAAATAGTTTAGTAGTAAACTTAACATGCTGCTGGCATGCCAGGCAGGATTGGGAATCAGTGCTTTCCCGTATCCGTTTCATCCAATTTTTCCATTGCAGCCTTGAGCATGTCTATCTGGTTCTTGAATGATAGGTGCAATAGGCATTCGTTGTAGGTAAGCCACCTATAGCCTACGTGCTCATGTGATATTTTCACCTTGTCATTCGAATCAGCCTGGGAAATGAACATCACAACCTCCTTGTTTATCCTGCCGTTTCTTGTCGAATACCAGTAATTCTGCACGTACCTGAAACCGTCCATGGGCTTCAGGGTCAGGCCGGTTTCTTCCCCAACCTCCCTGATCGCGGCGACCTCTTCGGTCTCTCCAGCCTCGATGTGACCCTTGGGGAAATCCAGGAACCCCTCCTTGCGTTCAAGCAGCAAAAACTCCCTAGCTCCATTTACAGTCCTGTAAACAAC
>JAJYRT010000167.1 GCA_021793945.1 Thermoplasmata archaeon | reverse complement strand
TGCGGAAATTTAGGATCACCCATTCATATTCACCTTACTGTTGCGGACCTTCCTTGCTCTTTACGACCCCAATGGCCAGTCCCCTTCTTCCATTGGATCTTGTTCTCTGCCCTCTTACCTTGTGTCCCTTCTCGTGCCTTACACCCTTGTAAGAACGCATTTTCTTCATTGCGTTTATATCATCCTGTATCTGTATCTCAAGGTCATTTGATACCAGATTAAGATTCTTTCCGGAAACAATCTCACGCCTGTGGTTGAGTGCCCACTCGGGAATGTCGTCATACTCCTTCTCCTCAATATATTCCCTTAACTTTTCTATCTGATCTTCGGAAAGGTCGCCGATGCGCTTATCCTTTGGAAGATCCAGAGCATTAACTATGATGCTGGCCAGTCTGTGGCCGACTCCCTTCAGGTCTGAGAGAGCCAGGTATACAGGTCTCTCGCCGTCAAGGTCACGGTTCGCTATCCTTACTATGTACAGGAAACTTTCCTGGTTTGTTTTTTCAGTATCACTCATTTAATCAGCCTTCACTTTCTAAATTCCATTTCAATTGCCTTGCATACAAACCAGGCTTAAGTCAAGCCTGAAGAATTGTCTGTTCAGCATTCGGTGTGTACAGCTGATTTAAATAATATTATTAAACATTTCTAAGGGGATTTGCAGTTTTTCATTCCAGCAGTGTGAAGAGGCGATGGTCTTCTCCCCCGTCGAATATGCCTAGCCTTATTCCACTGTCTATCCACCCGTAGGAATAATTCAGGGCAGCAAAGGCGTTGATATAATCTCCCCGGTCATAGAAATGCTTCGCGTCCGAGAAATAGCTGGTTATCATCTCCATAAAATTTGCGGCGATGCGCCCCGCGAACGAATTGCCGGGAGAGGCAGCATGCAGCCTTGATATAGCTTCCTCCTCTATCGCGATGTACTTCTCAACCCGCGCCTTGAGTTCTTCCGAATCTGCGGTCATCTGAATTTGCTGTAATCAAATACAAGATCGATGAGCTTCTGCTCCATCTTGTCCCCGATAATGCCTTCCTCGTGCTTCTTAATTATGAAATCCTTGGCTTCCTTTGAACCTGTTTTGGACGCAATTGAATAGATGCTTCCCCTAATCGCTCCCCGGATGCTGTCCGGAAGGTCTTCAACTATCTTTCCCAGCATAAAATTGAATTCCTCAGTCTTTCGCATATCAAGTTTTTTCACTCTCTTCGGCCGTGCCTTGCCAGAAGTATCGTCCCTATAATTCCTGTTCTTTATACTGTTTTTTTTATTGTAACTATTTCTGTTCCTAAACATCTGCCTTCGTAATAACCCTTTATTATATTTATACTTACGTCGAAATTACACACATGACCGATATAAGTTATTTTTACCTCTGATTTATTTTCAGTGTTGTGCTGACGTGATAATAGTTCGGCGCAACCGACTTGACGACGTGTGTGTCCACAATCTCTGCGGAAAGCGAGTATCTGGCGATGCGCCTCATAAGCGCTGTCGCGGTATCGTCGAGACGGTCGGTTGAAACGAGATGATGCATTATTATCAGACCGCCTGGCCTGATCAGGCTGAGGGCCTTTACGAAGAATCTGGTAGACTGAAAATTCCCCATTATGACAATGTCATACAGAAATTGGGATGAAAACGTCCTTGAGTCCCCCCTGAAAACCCTGATGGTTTTGTCCACCCTGTTCGCTTCTGCGCTTTTCTGAAGGAAATCTGCTGAAAGTGGATTTATTTCACAGCACTGCACAAACTCCGGATTCTGGTATTTAGCGAGGGGGAGAGAAAAATATCCGATCCCGGAGAACATGTCCAGCACCTTTTTTCCAGACGCAGGAAATGTTTTCATGGACACTCTCTCGTTAACATTGCCGGGTGAAAACATAATCCTTGCTGGATCAAATACAAACCTTATGCCATTTTCCAGATGGGTGACCTCACCGCCCGGGCCATAAATCAGGCGTAATGTCGGTTCCCGCTGGATTCCCCGGATACGACCGTCTATACGATAAACAGACGAAACGCCGATTGATCTTGCATATGCACCAGCTATTTTCCTCTGCGTAGCAATGTCACCCTGAAAGGTGAGCAATATCGCGTCACCGTACCTTATCCATCTGGAGGGCAGGGACTCTATCGCAATATTGTTTTCAATTGCATATTCCAAGACTTCCTGATAAGGCGAAGAATGGATGGATCTTGGAGTTCTATCCGTCCCGAATGGTTTACCATTCCTTTCTACTGCAATCCTCTTAACCTGTATGCTACCCAGCTTTTCCACCCTGCCTCTTTCATGGCTACGTATAAGCAAATTCTAACACTAAACTGGACAGATCACTCCCCGCAACCCGGTATCGCCAAACTGAATTCTAGCATGGATCGATATGCAATCCACCGGTTTCACCTCCTTCTGTCAGCTAATATTCGCTGTATCCATGTTTTATACAAAAAGATTGGTTTCCCACAATAATAGCAGACTATCTATCAAAAGCTTTCAATTGAAGTTATGTTTTAATTGTATTAGACCAAAAAACAATTAGAGAATTATATTTATAAAAAAAATATAGAATATTGTATCACGACTTAACTGTACCCGCTTCGTAGCGATCGGAAAGCATTGATCTGCCAAGGGAAATCGCCATAAGTATAATTGCAATTATAAGCAGTGCTATTCCTGCCGCCTCGACGTACCAGAACAGTGTCAACACGTATGTAACCACTCCGAATGCGCCGATTATAGCACCTGCGGCCATGAAATATACCGTTATGCGCTTTAATGTCTCCTGCCCCTTAACTGCGTACATGAACGCCAATATTATTCCTGCAAGCAACGGAAGCATGAAAAATGCAAATAGCAGGTGTCCATCGGTATACGCCATATCATACAGATACCCTGCACCTCCATTTGGAGGTGATCCTGGTGAACCAAAGCCATAGAACGTTTCGTTAAGCTCAATTGAAAACCCTATTCCGATCATGACAGCCATCGTGACTACCCATGTGAACATCTCAGAGATCTGGAAAAGCCTGTCTGCTTTTCTGGATGATAAAATAAAATACAGTCCTATTATGGATACAAGAGCACCGAATCCAATCAAACCTGTTTGAGTGTCGTCAAGAGCGAGTCCGTTCATTCCACCCGTCCCAAAAGAACCTATCGACGGTATAACATATGTTCCAAAAGTAGAGATAAGGTAAAGGTATGTCATTGAGATAGTTCCGAATAGTGCAATTACCATGCCAAGATTAACAACGTTTCTTTTAACTGGAGAGAGTTTTTCATAGCCAAAGCTTATGGCGGCTAACCCAACTATCCCCCCCATAACGGCTGGAAGCATTTCATGGGAGTGCGAAGTTATCGCGTTACCAAGAAATGTTTGTAGTCCACCCCATGCAGTAACGTCAGAATTGAACCAGCTGAGGGATGTAAAGCCAAAGAGATTCCCGTATTCGTATACCATTCCTATGATGGCTGCTATTCCTGCGGATATCGTTGCCACAAGAACCAGCAAGTATGCTCCCCATATTCTTGTGAATTTTGACCGGTTGCTGAAAGGAATCATCAGCAGGTTCACGAGAAACAGCATTGCCAGTATAACTATCCACAGATCTCTTACGGCTTGTATGACATAATCAGCGGTCTGAGTGTTTGCGGGATAGAAGAATATCATTCCTATCAGTGTGAGGAAAAGTACGGGATAAGTGCTGATATTTACGATTTTTCTCTCGAA
>JAJYRT010000166.1 GCA_021793945.1 Thermoplasmata archaeon | reverse complement strand
TTGCATTCTGCCAGCCTCGACATGGTGTACTTTTCTGCCGGATTTTCTTGAAGTTGCCAACTATCTGTTCAACCTCGCGAGAACAAAAAGATTTTGTCTGAATGCACTGACATGACGTGAATGCTTCCATGCCAATAGACAATAAATCATCCGTCACCCTTGCTCCTCCGTCCTGACATATGCCATCATTGCAATAATGGCACACAGATGCGGGAAAACCTATGATGAAACAGTGGAGATACTCTCAGGAATCAAAGAAGTCCAGTACACAAATGGTTTACATTCCCCGGTGGAGTTGACAAGGGATCAAAAGGAGCTGTTGGAGAAGCTTTCAATTGAATTGTAGTAGTACAAAGGGGACAAAGATAGGGTAATAAGGGAATGTATTAACGCAAAATAACAGGGCAAACAAATATATCGCGGCAAACTGAGGAGATTGTACCGAGTTTTAGTTTATGCCAGTTTACCATAAAGTGTTTATATGGCATTAGAATACTTACACATGGTAAAAACCACGATCAACCTTGATGATGAAGTCTATGCGGAGATTGTTAAGGAATCCATAGAAAGGTACGGCAGTACCAAGAATATGTCAAAGATCATTAATCAGCGCCTCAGGATCAGCAAAGGTGATGCACGAAGAAGTGGAAAGCGAATCACTTTCAGAGCCAGGGAGGATCTTGCATCGCTGGATGCGGATAATGAAATACGAAAAAGTTGGGAGCGGGTATGGTAAATGATAGCGTTCGCTGACACAAACGTTCTGGTATATGATGCCATAGAGAATTCTCCACACCACGACGAAGCGACTAAGATTATAGATGGGTCGGAGAACTTTGTAATAAATTCACTTTCAATTGTTGAACTTGGATTTGTGCTTCCTAGATACGGAATAGATAATGACAGTGTCAGGATAAAGCTCGATGAATTATTGCATAGTGATTATTTTACAATTTCCTGGCTATCCGGGAAAATACTTGAAGGTGTGTCTTCATTCATGGTTGAAAATAGTCAGAGTTTCAGGGATTTCAATGATTGGATAATAGCTTATGACGCCCATCTGAAAAATTTACCTCTAGTGACTTTTGATAAAACGCTATCTAAAAAATGCAAAAAACTTGGGATACAAGTTATTGAACTATAGCTGAAGAAATGGACCGGTCTGGATTTGAACCCGAGGCCTCCTGCTTGCAAAGCAGGCAACGAAGAAGCAGGTATAAAACGTCTTCTTCTTAAGTGTCCGTCTTTAAGAATGTGGATTTTGCCTTTACTTATCCGTAAATGAACCTCGTGAAGCCGCCAAAACTCATTTTCCGAGAATCAAGATCTGACGCTGCTTTCAGCTATTTGGGGCAGGTACATCAATACGATTCAAGAGTTATTCTTTCAATTCCTGAGAAATGATTGATATTTCTTGTAAGGAGTGGTTCATTCGTGACCCTACATATGCCTGCAATCATCGCATCCTCTGGGTCGATAGTAAGTCCGCGACGTTTTTTTTCAGCGTATATATCTCCCGCCTCTTTCGCTGATTCAAAATCCAGCGGAAAGATTAAGAGGTTCTCAAGAACTCTTTCTATCTTCTTTCCTTCCTTTACCCGACTTGAACTCAAGTTAAGTCCAACGTGAAGTTCAAAAATAGATACAGTGGTGAGAGACACTTGGATTCCTTCTTTCTCCAGTGCTGCGACCTTCTGAACTGCCGCATTGTTACTTCTCATGACATCTATCAAGAATGACGTGTCTGCTATCACTTTCGTTTCAACCTCTCTGAAATGATATCTGATCTCTTTCTGCTCAACTCTCTTGACTCGGTTATGCTTTTTATGATAGAATCAGATTCCTCGTCGGAAAGGGTTCCCCTGAGATCAAGCAGGGTTGCCTTGTTAGTGAGCCTGTTTATTACGTCGGTGAAACTTTCGTTATTTTCCTTGAATTTCTTCAATCTGGAATATGCTTCATCTGAAATTGAGATATTCTTACTTCCCATGTTACCACACACATATGTGTGTGTATCTTATAAATCTATCTAGTCCTGGGAATTCTTATTGATGCGCCATATTGGGCGACGATCCAACCTTAGCTCGTCATCTTTTACGTAATACGTCAAGATTTATCTTAAGAACCTGAACAAGTTCCCTTCCCTCCTTCGGTATCTCTCCAAGAATCTACTGCTTTCCAGGATCGTAGATCTTGATTCTTGACCGCATGAGAAGAACGTCCCTGACGCTGTATTTTCCGTCGATTATGTTAAGGACTTTGAAATCCAGATATTGTGAAAGTAGGTTCAGGAACATGTACACAAAGAGCATGCCATCATCTCTCAGATATGAACGATCTGTCTCTAGATCCTTATGTATACATTGAACGCAAAAAACTGTCTGAACGAGGCGGATCAATGTCAGTATCACTCACATACAGGATTCTGGGCAGTTTTATGGTTAAACCAACAAAACTTGAGCGGATCATTTTCACAGTAATGATGACCATGGATAAGGTGAGAACAGAGATCTACTTGCCAATGACCTATAAATTCTCGGACTCCTTCCAGAAGGTTCTCAACGACAAACCTGGATTTCTAATGGTAGAGCATGTTACCCTTTCCATTAACGGGCACGTTTACGCAGCCGAGACAGAACACAGAGCATCGGAGGGTGTCCCGCCCTCTCAGACGGATGACCCCCGACTCACCTGGACCATCCGATTCCATGCTCGCATGAACCGATAGATAATCATGCCCCACCTCTTCATGCATAGAACGTGATTGAGATCCATCGCACAGGTCGGGATTTGATTAAAGTTTTGAGGGAATCCGGCAGATAGCCCATCTGTTCCATATATTTTCGGTTGAGAAATTAATTGAGTTACACTTTTTTTGACTAATGGTGGAGAATATTTTTATTTATCTCGCACATTACATAATTGGGGTATCCTTGTCATCCTTTCCCTTGATTTATGGCCTAAACTTATATCTGTCAGTATTTTTGACCATCATCTCGTTTTGGATTATAACAGAGATGGTTGGCGGTTTCATAATTCCTAGAAGGAGACGCGAGGGTAGTGAAGTGCAGGAACGGAAGCGTGGCCTGAATTTTACTACCTGGCTTGGTTGGGAAGCCTTTGTGGTTTTCACCATAGTTTCAGTATCCTTTAAGCTGTTTATTCTTCCAGGAGATGCGTTCTTTGCAGGTATTATTATCTTCCTTTTAGGTGTGGGAATCAGACAGTGGGCAGTTGCAGTACTGGGAAAATACTTCTCTCATGTCGTGGGCATTCAAAAAGATCAGAAAGTCATTGACATCGGCCCGTATCATTATGTGAGGCCCCCATCCTATACGGGAATCCTTCTCATACAGATTGGCATTGCTCTAATGTTTCAAAGTTGGGCTGCTGTCTTGGTAGCCGCAATCTCCTTCAGTCTTGCTTATGGGCATAGAATTCTAAAGGAAGAGAAGTTCCTCGTTGAAGAATTGGGAGACTCCTACAGGCAATATATAGCCAAGACTAAGAGAATAATTCCCTTCCTTCTTTGAATTTTGGTTTCCGAATGAAAATTGTGAGACAAATTATTCTCATCAATATTCTTGGAAATCCAATATATATAAAAACAACAATAAAACAAATAACCAGCAGGGAGACCGATTCCTATCCCTTCATGAATATATGGTAAAATGTGATAGGTAATGGACCGGTCGGTATTCCCTTAAAACATTAATGGAATACCATGAGCAATAGTTCGTCCGCCCATTAAATATTCTTGGAAAACCAGTTCTTCTATGCCGTCAGGTTCTGTCTGCCAGTATTAAATCC
>JAJYRT010000165.1 GCA_021793945.1 Thermoplasmata archaeon | reverse complement strand
AGCAGCAATATTCCCGTTATAATACCGTTGAAAATCAGTGCAACTATTCCAAAGGCGACACTATCCGCATCGTACGCAGATTTCGCATCTCCGCTTTCCATGAACCTCCTGATCGTCAGTATCCTGTACAGCACCCAGATGCTGATAACCAGAAAAGCAAGAGGGATCAGCCCAAGGAAAGCAACGAATGGAAAGGCTACCTGAACCCCGGAAGCGTTGGCCAGCCCAGAGACGGGGATCAGCCCAAGGAAAGCAACGAATGGAAAGGTTACTGGAATCGCAATGATAGCCAACAGAGCGATGGAATAAAAACCGAAACCGATTATGACAAGGATCGAGAGTATCATCGCTATGAGCACCAGCGTTGGTGCCGATCCCATTGCCCTCTGATTGACGGCATTCCCAAGCTGCTGGGTCTTGATAATATTCCCTTCGTCAGAGATAACAACCTGATATTTCCTTAGGTCTGAAAATGAATAGAAGCTCAATACCACATTCCAGACGGTGCCGGTTCTCACGCAGGATACGGTTGTTATGCTACCTGTTGCGACTCCGTATTCCCTGGACAGCCAATCCTTGCCAATCCTATTGGCCTCATCAACTGAATTGATCGTCATGATTAAGGCTCCTGTAACATTTGTCTATGACAAGTACATTATTAAGAATGTCGCTCGACTCAATGTAATGACACAGGCATTTGATACAGGTTAGAAAACCTATTTATCCACTGAGGCGTTTGGACTTCGTAACGATTGATTATTTAAGGGACTGATAAACAGATGAGATATGTGGATGTAGAGAAGAGGCTGAATATGCGCCTCACCCTGACAATGGAACAGCAGCACCCCATACTTCCACTCCTGGAAAGGGAGATTGACACAATACCCCTTGATTCACACCACTCAGGGAATGAAGCTTTTATCGACCTTTTCATATGCGGTTCACCGATGGAAAAGCTTGAAGGCGTCCTATCCCAGTTCCATCCAGATATCATGGGGGGATGCCTCATAGTCAGGATGAAGGCGGAGGAGATGGGAACTGCCGCCTCCATTCTTGACCAGCTGGCTGAGATACCGCTTTCAGCTCGCGGGAGCCTGTACCTCACTGACAGGAAGATCTTTGCTGATTTCAGGATTTCCTCTTCGGACATCACCCCCATAACCGAAATAGAGAAGCGCATCATAGCGATGAATAACCGGGTGAGGATCGCGGATTTCGGTCCCGGCGCGGGAGGCATAGCCACCATAGAGAAGGTGGACTCGCGGATACACCTCGGTGTTGTCTCATATGAAGTGGACATACTCAGGGATTTTGGTGATTCAGTAAAGGGTGACTGCTTCATAGAATACAACTTTAACCAGGTTGAGAAGAATGGCTTCAGGGCCATAATTTACGATAGCCAGGGCCAGTCTGCAGTGTACATTGACTCCCCATTCCTCCGGGAAGTGCAGAGGCTCTCCGTAGAGGAAAAGATACCGAAAGCTGCAATACTTGCAAGGCCGGAAAATGGGAAGTACAGATCTTTCACGTTTTTGCCGGATTCCATGGTTGATAACCAGGTGTCGATCCTGTACAGGGCTGCGTCAAAATTTCCAGATGCGGGGTTCAGGATCCTGGCGATCCGGTCATACAGCAGGGAAGTGTGGGACTGGATATGACATGTCCCTGCTTCACCGTACTGTGATGCGCCAAGATGCGATACATGCTCCTGAAAGGGGATTTGAGCATCCAGGATTCCCTAAGGAATGAGATTTTTGAACTTTCCTGAGACATAAGGCCAGACGTGTATGCTGGAAATACCCGAGCTCTGAAACCAACATGAACATAGGGAGCTTAACAGTTATAACGTGATGAATTATTCCCAAAAATGGAAATTTTTTCGGCACTGAACGTCTTTGGATCCATCGACCTGACGGTAATGCTGCTATTCTATATCTACGAAAACAGCAGACCCATTTATTCCGTCCTCTTCGGGATCACCTGCATTGGATCGTCGGCTTATGGCTTCCTTTCCGGCACATGGCCTTTCGGGGTCATAGAGCTTGTGTGGGCGGTTTTCAGCATAAAGAAGTTCTTTACCAGAAATAACAAAACTTTGCAGAATATTTCCTGACCTGCTGGCGGTATTCCCTGAATGACATGCACCGATTCACGCTGCCCTATTTTGTCCAGTGCACCGTGCCCAAATACGGCATTAAAGCAGCTATCATATGCCACAACCCGCCCCCGGGATTTTATCAGAACAGCGTCCTCTGTTTTTTTCCGTGGTCTGAGAGAATTTTTGAGCCCCAGTCAATTTTTGGCCTCCCCATCTGATCAAGGAACTGGTTTACCGTTCCCGGACCGAATCCCTGGAAATGGTTGTTTGAAAATACGCTGGCGCTCCCGATTTCACTTTCCATTGCCTTTAGTTCGGCTGCCCATTTGCCGATTTCCGCGCTCCTGTCAAGCCGCATCGACCCAAACTGATCCTCCGGGATCCTCCTGTCACCCACCAGCCGGAGATATACTTCAGATGTTGTCATTATTCCAGGCGTATCAACAAATGGGGTCTCAGACCAGGCAAGGGTAACGCCAGAGGCTTCCAGCTCCGAATAGATGCTCTCCCTGAACCATGAGTCATGCCTGAATTCCACCGCGAACCTGAATTTCCCTGGCAGCAGCCTCAGGAATTTCAGGAAGTCTTCAGAACCGTTCTCATACCTGAAAAATGGAGGCAGCTGGATAAGTATCATGCCAAGCCTGTCCCCAAGGTTGCCCATTGAATCAAGGAAAGCATTAAGGGTATTTTCAATTCCGGAAAGCCTTTGATCGTGAGTGATCTTTCCCGGAATCTTCGGGTAAAACCTGAAGTCCTCCGGAGTTGCTTCCTTCCAGGCTTTCACTGTGCTGGCGTCTGGAATACCGTAGAAGGTGGAGTCTATTTCCACGGAATCAAACACCCGGGAATACATCCGCAGGAAATTCTCCGGAACCGCACCCCGTGGATAGAAGGGGCCGACCCATGTCTTATAGCTCCAGCCGGAACATCCTACCCTCAGTTTCATGTTACTCCAGCCCTCAACCTGGGAGAGGTTGAATGACCATAAGGGAATATAAAGATTGACATCCTCCGGGGAAACTATCCACCTGCTAGTCTCATCCCTTTTTCATATCTCCGCTTATTCCAAGGTGCGTAAGCCTGCGTAAATCAGAGCTGACCATCAAAAACTCGCCGGTCTGCATCCAGATCGAGCCAATCATAAGAGTTGAAATTCCAGAATGCCCGGCATAAAATCTGGCACTTCACCGGAATGGATGAAACGCTTTCACGGCAATATATCCCTTTCCGGCACTCTGGAAGGCGAGGAAATGATTGAATAGTGCCGTGGCTTGAGCACCACAATGTGGTATGCTTTCCACTCGCCTGAATCAGGCTCGCTGAAATGATCCGTTACCCTATAGATCTTAGAGACTTTCTCCATGTCACTGTTGAATGGGTCTCCATTGCCATGCTGAAGGAACAGGTCGCCATTTATGAACAATGCGCCTTCCTTCAACACCCAAGCAATCCGTTCATAGGCTTCGAATCTTCTTCTGCCAAGGTTGTGAAGAACAAGGTTTGAAATCGCAAGGTCAAACTTCCCGAATGTATCATCAAGATCCATTATATCCTTCTCCACAAAAGACACTTGCTGCCGTAGCCCGAGAATATCCATGTTCCTCCTGCCCTTTTCCATGCTTGACCCCTTCAGGCTGCTGTCCCTGAAATTGTCTATACATGTTATCCTGGCTTTCTGGAAGAATCCTGCAGCTATTGAAGCAAGGAAACCTAGACC
>JAJYRT010000164.1 GCA_021793945.1 Thermoplasmata archaeon | reverse complement strand
CATGGGATAAAAGAGGCATTTCACTCATTCGTTTACACTTAACCCAAAGCCAGATCATCTTTCCTCTAAATTCAAAATCTGATCAGGACATATCATAATAATATGTGCAACGGCAAGGATCCGTTGCGTCTCTCTTGGCAGCAATTTAGCAGTTATGAAGGATTAGATTCAGGAGAGTATCCTGTCCATCACGTACTGCAAAATTCCACCCATCTGGAAGTATTCAACCTCTATGGGGGTGTCCAGTCTTAACAGTAGGTCAGTGGCATCTCTTTTCCCATCCTTCGTGGTAAACGAGAGTCTTGCCTTCCCCGCAGGTGTAAGGTGGGCAGGGAAGCTAAGGTCGAATCCCCTGGAAATGTCGGCGTTCAGGCTCTCAAATCCCTTTCCTTCCGGGAACTGCAATGGCATTACACCCATTCCTATGAGGTTGCTCCTGTGTATCCTCTCATAGCTCTTTGCTATAACTGCCCTGATTCCAAGCAGGTACGTTCCCTTTGCAGCCCAGTCTCTCGAGCTTCCAGTTCCATATTCATTCCCCGCGAAAACTATGAGGCCCCTTTTTTCCTTCGCATATCTCATGGCTATGTCAAATATATTCCCCTCTGTGGCAGATGGAATATGGACGGTGTATCCGCCTTCACGGCTGACCATAAGATTTCTTATCCGGTTGTTTCCGAAGGTCCCCCTCATCATGACCTCGTGGTTCCCCCTTCTTGAACCGAATGAGTTGAAATCTGCTGGGGAAATACCGCGTTCTACAAGGTATTTTCCGGCAGGGCTGTCCTTAGATATGGACCCTGCAGGCGAGATATGATCCGTTGTAACAGAATCTCCGAGCACCAGAAGGGGCAGTGCATCTTTCATGTCTCCAAGCGGGACAGTCTTGCCGGGCACAAAGGAATCGAAAAAGGGTGGGTTCCTGATGTATGTGCTTGGGGCATCCCAAGGGTAGTTCATTGATCCCGGCACGTCTATCTTCACCCAGTCTTCGTTGTAACTGTCAAGGTTTGAGTATTTGGCAATGAACATTTCAGGCTTTACGGTATTTTTAATGACCGCAGTAATCTCGGACTCGTCTGGCCATATATCCCTCAGAAAGACAGGTTTGCCGTCTTTTCCAGTTCCAAGAGGCTCCTTCTCAGGGTCCAGGGTTATCTTTCCTGCTATTGCAAGAGCCACGACAAGAGGAGGGGACATCAGGTAATTTGCCCTCACGCTCTTGTGTATCCTTGCCTCAAAGTTCCTGTTTCCGGATAGAACGGCAGCTGTGCTGAGTGCAGATTTTGTTATCGCTTCCTCTATTGCCGGATCGAGTGGACCGCTGTTTCCGATGCACGTTGTGCAACCGAAGCCCACAAGGTAAAAACCAAGTTTATTAAGATAGTCCTGAAGGCCGGATTTCTCGAGGTATTCACTTACAACTCTTGATCCTGGAGCCAGGCTTGTCTTTACCTTCGGATTGACGTGAAGCCCTTTTTCAACCGCTTTCTTTGCAAGCAGTCCAGCTCCAACCATAACGCGAGGATTGCTTGTGTTCGTGCAGCTCGTTATTGCGGCAATGACTATGTCCCCATCGGAAAGAACGGTTTCCTGCCCCCTGAGGTTGATCTTTGTGCTCTTCAAATACACCTCGTGCTGTGGTGCCTTCCCGGACGTGTTTCCAGGCGCCTGTTCCATGAATTGCATGAAGCTTCTCCCGATGTCACTGAGGTTGGACCTCTGCTGCGGAAGCTTTGGGCCGGAGACGCTTGTCTCCACTCTTGAGAGGTCAAGATCTATTATCTCACTGAACTGGAGTCCTTTCTGAGTTCCAAAAAGACCCTGCTCCTGCAGGTATTTCTTGATCAGCTGGATATGATCCTCTGGCCTTCCGGTCATCCTGAGATAATTCAGGGTCTCATCATCTACGGGGAAGAGGGCAAGGGTCGCACCGTATTCTGGGCACATGTTTGACAGGGTCGCCCTGTCTGGAAGTGGAAGCTGAGAGATTCCTTCTCCGTAGAATTCAACGAATTTTCCTACCACATTGTGTCTCCTGAGGAGTTCCGTAAGCGTCAGAACGGCGTCAGTTGCGTTTGTACCTTCCCTCAGCTTGCCGTGAACATTCACGCCGACAACCTTTGGTGCCAGGATCGTTACAGGCTGATCCAGCATTGCCGCTTCAGCTTCTATGCCGCCGACTCCCCATCCCACGATTCCGAGGCCGTTTATCATGGTCGTGTGGGAATCTGTTCCGACAAGGGTATCGGGATACACATAGGTCCTGTTTTCGGATCTGGAGGTCATAACCACTCTAGCCAGATACTCCAGATTCACCTGGTGTACTATTCCTACTGATGGAGGGACTATCCTAAGGTTTCTGAAGGATTTCTGTGCCCATTTGAGAAACCTGTATCTTTCGGAATTTCTCTGGAACTCCCTCTCCCTGTTTTTTTCCAGCGATTCACTGTTTCCGTAGAAATCAACCTGCACGGAATGATCGATTACAAGATCAACGGGGATCTGGGGCTGAATGATTTCCGGGTTCTTTCCGAGCCCTTTTGCCTTGTCCCTCATGGAGGCAAGGTCCACAATAGCCGGTACTCCGGTAAAATCCTGCATGATGACCCTGGCAACCTTGAATGGTATTTCCACGTCGGGAGGATTCATCGGGTCCCAGTTGATCAGATTCTTCACATCCTCCTCCCTCACAGACTTCCCGTCAATATTCCTTATGAGGGACTCTAGAACAATCCTGATGGATAACGGCAGCTTAGATATATTGCGACCCGCCTTTTCCAGGGCAGGAAGCGAGAAATAATAATATGACTTTCCGCCAAGATCAAAGCTCTTTTCAATCCTGAATTTTGATTCCATTGTCATCTCCATGAAATGCCTACAGCTTTAATTATTATTTCCAATGTATGATAGCTAAAAGTTACATTGATCATGTATATGGGCAGCACGATCGCGGAAAAATTCATGCACTGTCTGATAAATTTAAGTATGATATAGACAATTTAGTTATATGAATTCTACAATAAAGGATGTCGACATAATCGAGCTTGGGGAGAAGGGCAGGGAAGTCTCCTCACCATGGAGTTCCACAATATTACTTGTCAAGTTAACTTCTGCAGATGGCAAAGTCGGCTTTGGAGAAGCGCCGACAACCCTTATGACTCTTCCGGTAAAGGAAAGCATGAAGGAAGTCCAGAGGGTTTTCTCCGGTGCAAATTTCTTTGACGTGGAAAAGAACGTAAAGGAATTCTACAGGCACTCCTTCTATCTGTCCAAGTCCATGGAAGCCACATCCGCGCTCAGCGCATTTGAGATAGCGAGCTGGGATCTTATAGGAAAGGAACTGGGATCGCCAGTTTACAACCTGCTGGGAGGAAAATACAGGGATTCGGTAAGGGCGTACGCAAATGGCTGGTATTCCAATTGCGTGACTCCGGAAGATTTCATAAAGAAGGCAAAGGAACTCGTTTCTCATGGCTTTACTGCTATGAAATTCGATCCCTTCGGTCCAAACTTTGACACGATCTCGCATGAGGGTTTAGCCAACGCCAGGAACATAGTTTCCGGGATGAGGGATGCGCTTGGGGACAAGATAGACCTGCTTATAGAATGCCATGGACGGTTTTCGACAAGAGCAGCAATAGAAGCGGGAAAGGCACTTGAGGATCTCCATCCTTTCTTTATGGAGGAACCACTGCATCCTGAACAGGAATTCGGACTTGCAGAATTCAAGCATTCTGTGAAGGTTCCGGTGGCTTTGGGGGAAAGGCTGCTGAATAAGGTGGATTTCGCAAGATTCATCTCAACCAGGCTCGTGGACGTGATCCAGCC
>JAJYRT010000163.1 GCA_021793945.1 Thermoplasmata archaeon | reverse complement strand
TGATCCAGGCAAGATCAATTCTTTATGAAAGTGTGTGATGAGGAATGGGTCTGTGGGGTAGCCAGGATATCCTTATGGCCTTCGAAGCCGGAGACCCGGGTTCAAATCCCGGCAGACCCGCTTTGCGTATAATAATACAATGCCTTAAAGTGTGAATGCATCAACTAGATTAATAAGCACAAACATTTTCGCTGCATTTGTTCAAGTTGGAAGAACTTTGATGACTTTTTCAGGGATGGATGGACAAAAAATAGGCGTATAAAAGTTATTGTTCCGGAAAGAGATATATCAACCATAGTATTTTCTCGAGAGTAGTCTTGATCTAGAGTCTATCCGGATAATCAGAAAGTGTTTAATCTGAATTATACGCCATTTTAAGATACTGCCTGCGTATTCAGCTGTAGTTGTGGCGACCGTCACTTCGTGCGGAACACGCCCCCCCGGTAAAATCTCCAGGGTGTGAAGTGCGCCTGACCCGCTTACCGCAATGCAGACATACCCAGAGTTTTCCTTCAGGAACATCTTCTTCGGTCATGCGAGTAAATGCCGCACATATATATAAGGCTCTTCCCGCAATATCTGGGGTGAAATAAAATTGGAATTGCCAAGAAACGAATCTAATGCGGGACCAACAAAATCTTATTTATTCATGGGCACCCGATCCTCCCGGAAAAAAATGTTGATTGAAGCTGTTATCCATTATTCTGGGATATTTCGTTCTCCTACCCGGAAGAAAGGGCAAGCCTCATTAAAGTTCACCCCCAATTATTTCTCAGTGTTCCGCGGCGATTAGTGCGACATGTTCAATCCTTCCGCTATTGCTATTACTTTATGGGATAGGCTAAGATACTGTAGAATCACTGTTGAAACATGGTAGGATATGCATATAAGTTAGCTTTGAGAATCGTAGAGGATGATTTTGCATGGAAAACCTATACCTGCCTAAATAAGTACAAACATAGTATTTATCCGCTATGTATACTCCAGAAATACGCAATCACTATAAATACTGGCAAATAAAGGCACGGCATGGAAAGAGAGTGGGATCACGACCGTATCCCATATCGGCAGTACGACAGTGAGAGTACAAAAATAATTAAGCATAGTAATATCAGCATCCAGTGGGGAGCGAACATCGCATATGACCATCGAAAAGAATATAATATATACATCTGAACTCGACAGCAAACTAACCATGCAATGCGACTTTAGTTTTCAATGGAAAGATCCAATACTGGAAGCAGCCAGAAGATTGGAGGAAAGTGCGGTTGGCTTTCTACTATACAGCGAGAAGAAAATGGAAGTTGTCTATTATTTTCCTCTTAATGCAGACAAGTCAAGTGAAGGGAAGCGATCATTGACCTTGATGGGTGCTAAAAAAACAAAGGATTTATGGTCTGTGCGTGAGGAAATAAATGAACCTTTTGTTAAAGAAGCGATAAACCTGATCTTGAGCAAGCCGTCTGTAACTATGGATATGATATTGCTGAAAGATGGCCTCTTGCGAATGAGGATAAGGTTTCATGCGGACTTAACAAACAGCGTATCAGATGCCTTGCTTAGTGTGATAAAGGCCAGTGAAGGATTCTCTATTGACTATTTTGGAAAATCGAGGGGGTTACTTGAAACACTGAAAGAAATATCTGCCCTCGTTCCTCTTGCAGGAATTGAGTTTACCATGAGACCAAAGCGTTCTATCTTCTCAGAGAGCACAATAGTATTCAGTAAGCCGTGGATACGAATAAGAAAATACGACAGCGGGGACTTCAAGCTTCATCATATTTACCATTTTTCACAGGAAGTTGAAAACGAAGATAGATATGAACTGGTAACCATTTCAAGGAGAGATCATCTGTACGAGGCTTTCACAGTTAACCCTGTGATTAAATATATGGTCTCTGAAGCAGAGAAACTGAACATTTTTAATGATTCCATCCACAGGTATGACGGTAATGTTGTTACAGGGAGAATATGGCTCCCCTCGACTTTTATCCCGGACTACATGAAGATAATCGGTCAGGCTCGAATAAAGTACCCGGAATGGGGCCTGGGAATTCAGATGACTGCGTCCATCGATGATATTTTCGCCATGTCCGGCGAAAATTTCAGTGAAAATGGTATAAGCGATGGGAGTACTGCAGATAAGCGATCTGATTTGTAGAGCATGCGTATTACAGGTACTTCAGTTCAAAAAGCGTAAGCTTTTCATCTGGAAACTGCAGCCTCGTACTGTTTGCCACTCGCAAATGATCATCAAGATTAGATACCGGAAGAATCGTATCAAGAAAAATGCTTGAACGCGAAAATTTTTGAGTCCTTGAAATGACGGGGATCGGAAATTCTATGGCGAGTTTTGAATAAAAATCCAGCATTGGCCACGTTAAGGGGGAGGCCATGATTCCGTCTTTTCTGGATATTTCAGAAAATCCTCTTAGATCAAAATCGGTTTGACCCCCTTCCATGTAAAATAATGAGCCTACACCAGAATTATCTGTCTGGAACCGAGCCTCTCTTTCCCAGATATAATCAACAGCATTTCCCAGACTAAGCGCGGTGGGCTGAGAAACTTCGGCGATAAACCTGGTGTAACAGAGCGGTGTTTTCTGACTTATAAAATTAATCAGCGAAACCAACCCGTTGCTTTTCGTAATTACCAAATTTTCAAATTCCACGTTATTCTCAGTGAGGCCCATAATCACATCTGAAACTTTTTCCATTTGAGAACTGTGAAACCTAAAATTGAAATTTACCATATTGCCCTCCAGGTAGCTGTAATTCAATACTAGAGACTCCACATCCATAAGGTGTTTCATGATGGAAATACGTGGTGCAGCTTCTGTCCCCCTGAAGATTATCCAGACATCGCCCTTTCTCCTGGCACCCATACCTTCCAGAAACATTCTCATTTCATTCGTAACTGTTTCCGATACCGGAATAATGTAGTATAATTCAAACGTCTCATTCCTGAAAATCCAGTTAGAAAGCGAAAAAATATAGAATTTTTCGGCCAACGAAGCAAGCGGATTCTTTGAGGACATAGAAAAGGATAACTCCATGTCGAGTTTTTTATCTATTTCCTCTACTATCATAATTGCATTACTTTTACATTGTATATATTTCTTTCCAAGAGAAAATGCCTGATAAAATTCAAAGCCCAAAATATGGGTCTGCTATAAAGGTGATTCGCACTATGCACAAAGCATACTAAATATTTATCTATAAAAATTGATCTGTTGCTACAATGGACATAAATCAGAACGCGACACTGGAGTACTTTAAGGAAAAATTTAATTTATGGAGCTCTGAAAGCGGGAGTCTTAGGAAATATATTCCCTTAATAGGCGGGAAGAAAAAAATAATTAAAGAATTGGATAAAGACGCAGAAATGCTGAGAACCAGCGTCTGCCCTTACATAAAGCAGGCCGGATATCTGCAGGCAAAATCAACGCTGCTACAGGCTGCTGAAGGTCTCACAGGAAACGAGTTAAATTTTCCCGTAGTGGGAGTCATTGACCTGGTTCTAGGAGCATTGCTCGATGCGTGTGGTTATGTTAAGCGTGGGGACAGCCTGTTGGAGGCAGACCTCTAACTCCTTCCCCACTATAGCGCTTTAGTTTTCATTGGAAAAGCGTATATTCTCTGGCATATTGGGAAAAAAATTTGTCACCCTGATGAAAATTCGAATAAGTAGTAATGTTCCACACTACCCGAAATCAGTGGGGCTGGCCGGGTTTGAACCGACGGCCACCTGGTTATGAGCCAGGCGCTCTACCTGGCTGAGCTACAGCCCCAACGCCGCTGGTCGGATTTGAACCGACGACCGCTCGGTTAACAGC
>JAJYRT010000162.1 GCA_021793945.1 Thermoplasmata archaeon | reverse complement strand
TGTCTATGCCGGCCAGCCTTTTCAGGTCAGGATCGTGAATAACGGCGAGCTTTCCGTCCTTAGTCAGCTGGACGTCACACTCAACTGCATCAACCCCCATATTCTGAACACCCATGAAAGCTGCCATGGTGTTCTCTGGATAAAGACCACCTCCTCCCCTGTGAGCGATTATAAAAACGTCCCGTCCATTGTACCTTAATGGCATGATCAAGTAATCCCTTACTGATTAAATATGGTTTCAATACCATGAGAAGAAGGAAAGCTGGAATCCGATCAGTTATTTTACTATGTGCAATTTCATTGGTAATTTCAGGAAGGGCGCATAATCAGCTTAACTTTCCAACATACATCCTGGTGAGAAACTTTATCGTTACCCTGCCACTCTTCCCGTAGGTGGAAAACGCATCTTTTAGCTCTTTAATCAACTGATCATGGTGTTTGTCTTCCAAGGCAAGCCGGTAAGGCATGAACTCATACATCCTGACTAGGTCGTCGCCATCAATCATCATTTCTGTGGCAAACTGGTTGTAGTCAAAACTCCAGGTGAAGAATTCCGTAATCTGCTCATTAGTGAGTGGATCACTGCCTGATTTTGTGTAATTGGGGCAGTATTTAATGCATATCCTCTCGTATTCGTTTGAGAAGCCATCTCTCAGGTCAATGTCATTCCACATGATTGTAACTATGTTCGGGGCTTTCAGTATCCTCCTGAATTCGTTCCTTGCTTTCTGCTGGTCAATTCCTATGAATGCTTGTCCCATGGCAATGAGGTTGACGCTGTTTCTCTCGATTCCCGTATTTGCGGGATATCCATTGACAAAACGGACATTTGGAAAATCTGCGAGGTCCTTCTTTGATCTCTCTATGGCATCTTCATTGCGATCGATACAGATTAAGTCATTACCGTTTTCCAGGAAAATTCTCGCAAGAAGGTCCTTTGCGCAGCCTATGTTCGCGACTGTCATTCCATTATTGAAGAGAAATTTATCTGTCAGTATTCTGATTATTTCCCTGGAATATGGTATTGGTATCCTTGGGTGGTTGATACCATCACTTTGTGTGCTGTGAGATGAGTCCACCCTAAGACATTCTCAGTGAATTATTAATCCTTATTCATGTCCGTCCCTGAAGGGAGAGTACGCAACTAGGCGGCCAGCAACGAAATATCCAGAATATTGGCCATAGATATATGGAAACAAGAGAGGAATACGGCTCTGGTGCTTCGTGTCAAACCGAGACAGTTATGAGGTCAATACCACTAGATTGAAACAGTAAAGCTATGCACTCATCTGGATATGTAGCATGCTACGTGATCATTTTTTATCTTCCATTATATTTCCCTAAATATGGACATAATAATGGGCAAGAAGGTAATTGTGACGGGTGGTGCCGGATTCATTGGCAGCAACCTGGTAGATCGCCTTTCAAAAAACAATGAAGTGCTTGTGATCGACAATATGCATACCGGTAGCCAGAAGAACCTTGAGCAGGCAGAGAAGAGCGGCAAAGTTACCTTTCAGCAAGGAGACGCAAAAGATATTGGGAAAACGCGGTTCAAGGCAGATTTCGTCTTTCATATAGGCATATATTCCGCCTCGCCGATGTACAGGGCTAACCCCCACCTGATCTCCGAGGTCGTCGATGGAATGATCAGTGTGCTGGAATACGCCAGATCCAACGGTTCCAAGGTCGTCTTTGCTTCCACATCATCAATATACAACAGCATAGACCCGCCTCACAGGGAAGATTGCATTCCCAAGGTCACTGACTATTATACTGAGGCAAGAATTGCCGCTGAAAGAGTATCTGAACTGTACTGCAAGCTCGGTAACATGACAGTATCCGCAGTAAGGTTCTTTTCCGTATACGGATGGCACGAGGAAGCCAAGAAGGAGTATGCAAACCTGGTAACGCAGTTCATGTGGTCGCTGAGGAAGGGAGAGCAGCCGATAATCTACGGAGACGGAAAGCAGAGAAGGGATTTCATATTTGTGGACGACGTAGTTGAGATACTGATGAGATCGTCGCAGCTCACCGGGTACAATGTGGTGAATGCAGGTACGGGGATAAATTATGACCTCAACGAAATGCTGGAGAAACTCAACAGGTATATGAAAACAGATGTCAAGGCCAAGTACATAGAAATGCCCGTCAAGAACTATGTTATGGAAACGCTCGCAGACACAGGTAGAATAAAGAGCCTTCTTAACTACACCCCAAAGGTATCGCTGGATGACGGCATAAAGAAATTGCTGGGACAGTAAGATGAAGACAAGGATGTTCATTTCAAAAACTCCGCTTCGGATAACATTTGTAGGCGGAGGAACGGACATCAGGGACTATTATTCAAAACACGATAAGGGTGCAGTTCTATCGGCATCCATAAATAAGTTCATCTACATTGTGGTGAACAAGAAATTTGACAATAAGATAAGGGTAAGCTATTCAAAAACCGAAATTGTTGACTCTGTTGACAGGATAGAGCACCCATCTGTGAGGGAAGCCCTCAGACTGCTCCAGATTGATGGCGGTATCGAGATAGTAAGCATTTCTGATATCCCTTCCGGCGGTACTGGACTCGGATCAAGCAGCACCTTTCTGGTAGGGTTGCTTAACGCACTTCATGCATGGAAGGGAGAATTTGCTTCACCTGAACAACTAGCTCAGGAGGCCGTGAAGATAGAGCGAGAAATCCTGAGGGAACCGGGAGGCAAGCAGGACCAGTACATGGCTGCATACGGAGGCATAAACTTGCTGGAATTCTATCCGGATGAAAGTGTTGTGGTAAAACCGGTCATATCCTCTGAAATAGTTAGGGAGAAACTACAGGAAAACTTGCTTCTTCTTTACACAGGAGTACAACGGGGTTCCACAGAGATACACTCAGCGCAGGCAAGAAATGTAGACAGGAAATCTGCAAACTATGACAAGATGGTCAAAATCACAGAAGAAGCATTTACCAGCCTGTCCATGGGGGATTATGATTCCATGGGTTCATACCTTCACAGCAACTGGAAACTCAAGAAAGAACTTACGAATGGCATAAGCAACGACTTCATCGATCAGGCATACGAGAAGGCTATGCGAAGTGGAGCTTCTGGAGGAAAGTTAATCGGAGCCGGCGGTGGTGGTTTCATGCTCTTTTACGCCCGGCCTGAGTTGCATGAAACCATAGTGAGGGAAATCGGAAACATGAAGCCAGAGCAATTTCGCTTCGAGTTCCAGGGAAGCAGGATCATTCACGTCGGGGACTGAAAAAGTCAACAGGATCAAAGAAAGTTTGGATCACGTTATATGCCGATTCAACTGATGTCGTAACATACTGTCTCGGGGTTTGGGAAAACTGCCTCACTTAAGATTAATAAGAGACCATACTTTCCATTGTGATAAAAAATAAATAATTATATGCCCGGCTATAATGATCTTTCATATGCCTATATATGAAAGTGACGAGCACGAAATATTAAATGAAAAAACGGTGCTTTTCGATCATGGAGTAAAGGTTTCCAAGGGCATCCTTTACCTTACAAACAAAAGGATAATTTACGTCAAGAACGGGAGGAGAGGCATTTTCCGGGCTGCACCTTCACTTGTGGATCTGGAGGTAAAACTTGACAGTCTCGATGATGTTGGGAAAGCAATCCCGCGCTTGAAAATGGCAAAGAAGAGAATAGTTTCAATAAAATATTATGAAGGAGCATCTCTGCAGACAAAGGACTTCACGGTATCAAATCCAGAATTGTGGGAGAAAAGTGTCAGACAGTGGGCTCTTGAGTACAAGAGACGCGTAAATGAGGATAACCGCAGGAACATTGAGGACGAAAAGAAGCGTGAATTGGACATGGCCAGGGCAAAGGC
>JAJYRT010000161.1 GCA_021793945.1 Thermoplasmata archaeon | reverse complement strand
GGCTCATATTCTCATCGACGCGATCGGTTGTGGATTCCACGCAACAGTCGACGACAGAGCCGAACTGGTCCCGCAACTTTTCCTGTGTAAGTTTCAGGCAAGCTGGACAAATTCTGGAAATCATGCATGGCGGCGACTTGCCGGAATCCATGGATAAGGCAGTCAATCTCCTTCCCGTTATGTCTTCAGGTCACTTTTCATTACCTTTTTGCCTTATTTTATGTGCTTTCCGTTGAACCCCAACAGTACCTCCTGTTGTACAGAAACAGGAATACTTGCAAAACCTCCTGAAAACCCATTTATAATCTTATGCCATATCTTGAACATGGAAAGGAAAGAGAAGGACGTTCTTGGTGAGGTTTCCATAGACGATAAGCTCTATTACGGCGTGAACACGGTAAGGGCAATCGACAACTTCAGGATAACCGGCCTTACGGCCGATTCGGATCACATTAATTCAATGACGCTGATCAAGAAAGCTGCAGCGGCTGCAAACAATAAGGGAGGCAAGCTGCCAGTGGAGAAGGCTGACGCCATAATGAAGGCGTGTGACAGGATCATCTCCGGTGAATTCCACAATCAGTTTGTCATCGATGTTTTTCAGGCAGGTGCCGGTACCTCGTACAACATGAACGCTAATGAAGTCATAGCAAATGTCGCCCTTGAGATTCTCGGAAAGAAAAAGGGCGACTATTCAGTCATACACCCAAATGATCATGTCAACATGAGCCAGTCTACCAATGACATTTACCCCACGATGATAAGGGTGACAGCAGTAACAAAGGCAATGAAGTACCTTGCGGAAGGGCAGCGCCTGGTAGATTCCCTGAAGAAGAAGGCAGAGGAATTCAGGCACGTGGTCAAGGCTGGAAGGACACACCTGCAGGATGCCGCTCCCGTTACACTCGGAATGGAATTCTCTGCATATGCTTACGCCCTGGAAAGGGACATGAAGGAATTCAAGTCATCAGTGGAATATGTGCTCGAGCTCAACATAGGCGGCACGGCAGTGGGCACTGGCATAAACACCTCCCCGGGATACCTGAAGAACGTGGTTGCGGAGATCAAGAAATACACATCCCTTGATTTCAGGGAAAGCAGGAATCTCCCGGGAATCATGGAATTCATGACCGATTTCTCGAGGCTGATGAATTCCACCGCAAATGCCGCACTTGACATTACAAAGATGGCTAACGACATCAGGCTCATGTATTCCGGTCCGGGAACGGGCATGCACGAAATAACCATACCGGCAGTCCAGCAGGGTTCTTCCATAATGCCAGGCAAGGTTAACCCGTCGATAGCCGAGGCGATGAACATGATCTGCCACTCCGTGATCGGATCGCAGCAGGCTCTCAACCTCTCAGTGCAAGCTGGACAGTTCGAGCTCAACGTAATGATGCCGCACATAGACTACGAGCTGAACAGGTCGCTTGACATAATGACAAACGGCATGAAAATGTTCAGGGAGAAACTCATAGAGGGTATGACTGCCAACGAGGACGTATGCCGCGATCACCTGTCAAAGAGTTTCGGTTCTGCTGCCCTGCTTAACCCATTCCTGGGCTATGATACCGTTGCAAAGATAGTGAGGGAGGCGCTTACAACGGGGAAATCAATAAAGGACCTGGCGGTTGCCACGGGGAAGATAAGCGAAACCCAGTTCTCGGAAATAATGAGGAGCGGAATACCAAAATAATCCTATTTTTGAATGGCAAGGGAAAAATAGCAAAACATCATCATCGGTAAGGATGAAGATTTATTCCGAGTCATATGGCTGCACACAGTCTAAGTCGGAGACTGGACTTTACGTAAACTCGATGCTTGGAGAGGGAAACACATTTGTATCCAGCCCCGAGGAGGCGGACCTCAGCATCATAGGCACCTGCGTGGTTATAAAGCAGACCGAAGACAGGATGATCCGGAGAATTGAGGAACTTTCACGCGCCTCAAGGGTAAGGGTTATGGGCTGCCTTTCAACAACAAATGGAGGGTCGCTTGCCCAGGACAACATAGAGGTCATCAGCAGCAGGTCATTCAGGGACTTCTACACTGGAAAGCTGGACGATGTGGAGATCAGGGAGCCCTCCATATTCGAGGGAATACCAATCAATCAGGGATGCACGGGAAGCTGCAACTTCTGTATCTCCCACCTTGCAAGGGGAAAACTGCTTTCCAGGCCCATTGACAAGATAAGGAACCAGGTGATCATGCAGTTGCAGAAGGGGTTAAGGGAGGTCAGGATATCCTCTCTAGACACTGCAGCGTACGGGAAGGATATTGGATCCAGGTTGAACAATCTCGTCGATGGGATAGTCTCAATAAAGGACGATTTCATGCTTCGGGTGGGCATGATGGAGCCGCGCAACACCCTGGAAATATTGCCTCAACTGCTGGATTCCTACGGAAACAGCAAAGTGTTCAAGTTTCTCCACATACCTGTGCAGAGCGGGGATGACAGGATCCTGGAGTTAATGAACCGGGAATATGCTGCAACGGATTTTCTCAGGATCGTTGATGCCTTCCGTGATCGGTTTCCTGAAATTGTCATATCCACCGACATAATCTCCGGATACCATGGCGACGATGATCAGAGCTTTGATGCAAACTGCAGGATCATAGAGAGGGCAAGGCCAGATATAATAAACATCACCAGGTTCTCACCCAGGCCGTTCACCAGGGACTACAATGCACATGTTCCGCCATCGAACGCAGTAAAGAGATGGACCGCTGCTTATACCGACCTTCACAGGCAGGTTACGCGTGAGAGGCTGCAGTCAATGATAGGAAAAACTGCCAGCATAATGGTTACGGAATCCGGCAAGAACGGCACGGTAGTTGGCAGGGATAATTCATACAGGCCGGTTGTTATCAGCGGAAAATTCGGGAAGTATGCAAGGCTCGAGGTTGAAATCGTGGATTCAGCTGGAACCTACCTGATAGGCAGGCCCCTGGCTAGTTGAGATCGTCTACCGCAACTATCTCATCCATAACGTAATTCTTTGTCTTCTTGAATCCAAATAGGGACTGGAATTCCGGTGGAGTCAGTATCGGCATGCTGAACCTGTCGGCATCGTCTATGGGTACCCTTGGACAGCCGGTGAATATAACGGCATCGCATCTGAGGTTCTCGTAATCGGATGGCTTCACCTCATTTGTGCTCAATAATATGCCCTCCTTCCCGATATCCTCTATCTGTTTCATAAGGACGTCGGCAAGCTTCCTCCTGTACTGCCCGATCTTGGTGTCAAAGACGACACAGAATCTCTTTGCATCAAGTGCAGTGGATAGCTTTGCATATCTCTGCCTGAGGAACTTCTCCTTCTCATCCCTTATGGACTGCAGGGAAAGATAGTTCAGGTCAAGCAGGAAAACTTCCTTCTCGGTGGAAAGCTGCACTCCAATTGCGTGGAATTTGCCCGTGCTGACTATCAGGTATGCATCCACATCCATTGAGATTGAGTGTGCGGAGCTGAAATTGCAGCCCAGGACCTGCCCAGGATATGCAAGCCTGCTGTCCTGCATGCCCACGATCACCTTCATCCCTAATCCCTCAAGGATCTTCCGTACCTCTACCAACCGGTCCATGTACTGTATTGACGAAAGAAGCCCTATCTTCTTGAACCCCAACCTGGCCAGGATATCAAAAATGCCGGGGTTTATGGTGACGATGGCCTCGGTCCTTGCCTCCTGGAATATCATGGGTTTTGGATACTTCACATTGGGTATTTCCGAGTGCCCGTACTGCACTATGCAATCCACGTCCTTGTATATTTCAGCGTTCCCCACGTCGCATGCTCCATAGAAGGGATCGGAACTTATGATCACGGAGAATTTCGCGGATAACGCGTTGAAGTAATCGAATGCATGAGGCTTCAGTCCGTCCGGAAGCTGTAGCAGTATCTTTCTGGCATTCATTTCCTCAAGCTTCTTTATGGTATCCTCTAAAT
>JAJYRT010000016.1 GCA_021793945.1 Thermoplasmata archaeon | reverse complement strand
GGGCTTCCGAAGGTGTTTTTTGATCTACTGGTCAGCTGGGGAGGATGTCACTTGGTACTGAACAGAATTTTAGGTTCCGCTCCGGTAGATTTCCTCGGTGAAATAACTTATCACGATGTCTGCTCCAGCCCGAAATATCGAGGTAAGTGCTTCACTTATTGCACTTTTCGATAGTATCCCAGACGATACCGCGTGCATCAGCATGGCATATTCTCCACTCACGTTGTATGCCGCCAGTGGCATCTCGAATCTGTCCCTTGCTCGCTCTATGAGATCCAGGTAGAAGAGAGCAGGCTTTACCATCACGATGTCAGCGCCTTCATATATGTCAAGCTCTATCTCGCGCATAGCCTGGTTGGAGTTTCTGGAATCCATCTGGTAGGATCGCCTGTCACCAAAGCTTGGAGCGGACTGTGCAGCATCACGGAATGGACCGTAAAGACTGGATGCAAACTTGGAACTATAAGCCATTATCATAGTATTCTTGAAGCCAGCGTAGTCGAGCTCTTCACGTATTTCCCCCACCTGTCCGTCCATCATGCCGCTGGGAGCTACAATGTCTGCCCCAGCCTGCGCATAGCTTCTGGCAATTTTCCTGTAGGCTTCAAGCGTGCTGTCATTGTCAACCTCTTTCCCCTGCAGTATTCCACAATGTCCGTGGTCCGTGTACTCGCACATGCAAAGATCAGCCATAGTAATCATGTCGGTCTTCGACTTTATGTATTCAATGGAACGTTGCACTATGCCATTTTCATCATATGCAGATGATCCTGCTGGATCTTTGTGAGACGGAATCCCGAACAGCAACACCGATTTAACGCCAAGATCGTTTATTTCACTTACATAATTCTTGAAATAATCAAAAGAAAAGCGGTAGATTCCAGGCATGTTCTGGATCTCCTGCTTTCCGCTAATCGTTTCGTCTACGAAGATCGGCATGACCATTTTTTCCTTATCTATGCTAATTTCGCTGAATATATCCCTTATCCTCTCATTCCTTCGTGTACGCCTCAGCCTTACTGTGGGAAACATGAACCATAAATTTTCATATACAATTAAACTTTCCTGAATTGCAGCTGATCAGATGTACAGGATAATCGCCCAGGGCGAACTCGTAATCAACTTTGAGAGCGCCGGTATACTAATATCAATTGACAGGGACAAATACAGCATATTCGAAAGGGCAAGATCTGCAGCGGAGAAACAGCTTGGAGAGTTTTCATCAGCCATTATCACAACGAAGGAAGAGAAACAATCCCCTGAAATTCATTTTATGTCTGACGGGAACAGGCTGAAGATTTCCTCAAAGCTTTTGGCAGATAAACTCCCAGAGGGCAAGGTAGCAGCTCTATCTCTCGTTATGTTAGCTATCATTTCAATCGTAGATTCTATCAAGGGAGAGGATTTTATTGCCAACGATGAGAATAACTTCACAAAAATCAAGAATGTCGAGATAGTCTCCATTGAAAAGATCTAAACGATCTCTGTAAGAGCCATGCCTGGCCACTTGTCTTCATCGTAAACCACAGAAGCGGCATAATAGTGGTTTGAGTTCGAATTAGCCACAACATACCCCCTGATTTCTCTGAGATGGATTGTCAGGTTAGCGTAGTGACTGAGTTTCTGGTAGTCATCCTCGTCTGCTATTATCATTATGATTCCGGTGGTTCTTATTGGGTTTAGAAGATTGGACAGACCTCCAAGGAAGGAGTCGCCATAAATGAACCTCAGATAATCGGTTGAGAAAATATATGTTGCGGGTTTTGCAGAGGAAGAGAGATAAAATTCAAGGACTTCACTGGGAAAATCATCCTCGACGCTTTTTCCCTCAATATTTATAATATATGGATTTGATTTCTTGGATTTCTCCGCGGTGATGTAATGACTCAGCCACTCCTTGTCCGCGGCAGATAACATTACTCTTGAGGTTTCGTAGTTGCTTGAAGAAGCGTCTATTACGCCTCTTCCGTTCGAAATGGTATGCATTACAAGGTTATTCTTTATGAGCTTGACTATCTCGTCCACGTTGTTCGTGTTGTTTACCCTGTGCACCATCAGAACTGATCCAAGCGGGATTGTGGATTCTCCGGTCTCGTTGAGCACAGAAAGGGATGGATTCCCCATTGAAACTGAGAATTGTTTGGTCTCATCCTTAAGGACGTGATCCCTTCTACTCTCCGGATATATGACCGGAATTCTCTGGAAAGGAAGGAATATACCGTTGAGAAGTGTGTAGAGGTAAAATGGACTGGAACCGACAGATACTCCCCTGAGCTTATCCAGCACCACAGACCTCACAAGAAAGTGTTCGTTGAGGGCGTAATCAAGGCTGATAACCCCGTCTGAGAAATATTCCAGCTTTGTGCTCTCCTTCTCCTCCATGATGCATATCAGGCCAGCTCCAGAAGATTCAACGAGGTCTTTCTGCAAGATTGAAAAAAGCAGTTCCCTGTTCAGCTTATAGGTTTCTGATAGTGCATCTATGGAATCGAGAACGATGATCGGGTTCATTCCCATATTTTCATTGACAAAATCATACATTGCCTCAATGTCGGGCATGAGTTCACTGACGTTGAATACAAGTCCGGTATCATAGTTATAAGACTCCCTCGTTGTAAGCTTCTCCTCGATACTCTTCTCCATTTTTTCAAGGGATGATCTTACGACGGAATTCAGGTTTGTCTGATTCTGGTTCGCATACATCTTTCCTGACTTTATTTCCTTGATCCAGGGGAACTTTTCCCTGAGGGGCTCATCGTATGACCTAGCTGGCATATAAAAAACTGGGGTATCGTCCTTAATCTGTCCTATAAATTCAAGTGCAAACGTGGTCTTCCCGGCGCCAGGTTTACCCTTTATGATAAGTGATTTCCCAGTTCCCTGATAGAAAAACTGCTTTAACAGGCTCATCAGATCTTCATAGGGCAAACTTAACACCTCTCATTCTGCATCCACCACCCCATCTGATGGTTCCCACAGCTCACCGTACCTTGTGATCTGTCCGTACTGGATGGGATCCATGGACGAATGCCCTATCACTGCGATCAGATATATATTTTTCTCCATGCAGATGCTTCTTATTTGCTCGAGGCCGCGGGCAATCTCGTAAAAGGGATGGTAAAGCATCAAAAAATCAAATACGTCAAAGTAGACTATGAGCGGATTCAATTCGGAAATCTTCTTAATCACAGAGTCGACTATGAACGTGAGATTTACTGGCCTGCTTTTCTGTGGGCCTGGGGAATCCGTAACCCAGATAAAATTTTCAGGGCGGATAGCCTCGGGAGCATCCATTGAAAGATTGTATCTTGACGTTACGAGCACCCTTTTCCAGTCCACGTGCCTGGAAAGTATGAGGTTTATGAAACTTCCTGAATTCTTTGGGTTGGTATAATAGCTCTGCCCGGGGTAGAGATTATTCCTTGCCATATATATGGTAAAATCATTTATCTCCCCCAAATGCCTGAGGAACTTGTTGGAAAGTGCATCCCTCAGCCTTGATCTTGTCCCGGTAATATTCTTCTTGTCATATTTTACCATTGCGCTTGTCAGCGCAATTGTATCTTCAACCACGATCTCGCCATCGTGTATTATTACGGGAAGCGCCTTTCTCTTGCTTGCTTTTATATATTCCTCCGATGGTTCGTCAATTTTTTCATCTGCGAATATTATTATTGCCGTGGTACCTGCCGCAACAGAATTTTGGGATAATTTAGAGGTAGTGTTATATTGGATTCCAAGAGGTTTGAAAAGTTGATCAACGACAGATTCATGCTTCTTGTCTCTGTCGTAAACGAGTATCATGCTGTGTTAGTACATTGAAAAGCATATTTAAATTTTTGTGAACACTTAATAATATACCTATATATACATAATCAACTAATGGGAAATGAATATAAAATTCATGAAAATTTGACCTCGCATGAAATAGATTTTAATTATACATTGCCCTTAAGCTGCATGGACTTTCTGGAACAGATAAAAAACCTTAAGGAGCAGTTCAGATCCGACTCTAAATTTCCACTTCCCGACGAATTTGAAAATGTGGTCATCTCAGGAATGGGGGGATCTGGTATTGCTGGCAGAATTTTCCAGGAGCTATATCACGAGAAGCCCATAATCATTAATGACGGTTATGAAATACCTGAATGGGTTAACGCCTCAACTTTTTTCGTAGCCATCAGCTATTCTGGAAACACTGAGGAGACGATTTCCGCAGCTACCAGGGCTCACTCTGCGGGCGCGACCATAGTTAAGATCAGTTCCGGCGGTAAACTTTCGAAGTTGCCCGGTCTGCAGGTAACGGTTCCGGGAGGCGTTCAGCCAAGATCCGCACTCGGGTACCTTCTAGCTCCCTTACTGAACTCATTCGGATTGCTTTCTCCTTCAAGGGATCGTGTCTACAGGCTGATAGGCAGCGTAGACGATGACAATAATTTCCTGAAATCAATTGCGAGCGAGATTGCCAGCAGCCAGTTGATCCCCCTGATACTTACTCTTCCAGGATTCACATCCACAGGCATTAGATGGAAAACACAGTTCAATGAAAACGCAAAGCTCATGGCGTTCAGCCTGAATTTTCCGGAGCTTGATCATAACGATATAATGGCCTTTGAAAAATCGTACCTGCGGGAAAAGTTCTTCCCGATTGTAATAGGTGAGACCGCTAACAAACAGATCACAAAGAGAGTCAGGATTACTTCGGAGTTAACCGGCTTAAAATTTTCCACAATCAGACCAAGGGGAGAATCTCTTCTGGAAAAGGTTCTCTACACCATTCATTGCGGCGACTATCTGTCATATTATACGTCATTATTCCGAAAACTTGATCCGGAGGATGTGGGTATAATTGAGAAGCTGAAATCTGAACTTGCCACCTAGGCAGGACTATTGCATAATACATCTACTGCAGTATCTGAGAATTTCCTGGGGGCAGCACACCTTCGATCTCATCCACTGGAAAGCTCAATTGCTCCGCAATTATTCTGGCCACCTGTGACCTCTTCTGGCTTCCAGGTATTATTATGATTTTCTTCCCTTCCATCTTCTCTACACTTGAGACAGGACCTATAAGCGGAATGGGTACCCCGTTTTCATCTGCCTGGCAGATTGCCAGTTCTATTGGAAGATCGAAAATATAGTTTCTTTTTCCGCGGATTATCCACGACCCCTTTGAGACGTATTCGCCAGACTCCGGAGTCTTGCTTACCTGTGAAGGGAGTACCCAGTAGGCGGTACCGGACCTGATTCCAGCTGACCACGCCCTGGAGAAAGAAACAGCGAACGAACCAGCCTCCTTCAGCGTTGCCTCTCCGGGCTTATTGTCACCCTCGACCTTGATAATGGTGCTCGGAGCCCCATGTATGTCCGCGTGCACGTATATATCCCGATCCGACAGGTGCTTCTTGACAATCTTCTCGTTGCTCTTGGCATCCCTGCCGGCAATTACAAGGTATCCTTCCGATGACCTGAACCAGTGATAGACCTCAAACCAGAATTTCGACCTCTTTCTAGACACCGCAGTTTTCTTGGATGATTCCACCATTTCCTTCTTTGTCTGCTCTATTGCGGTTTCGGCACCCTTAATTTTTGCCCTGTAACTTTTTGCCTCCCCAAAGAGTATACTTGCATTTTCTCCTGGCGTAACAGTATAATTCAGAATGACCTCGACTCCACCAATCATCAGCCTTACGGTCTTCTTAACGGGGTCTATTACTGCAACCGGATGACCGGACACTTCCTTGATCGAATCCAGCCCAGTTTTCCTGGCCCTTTCATTGAATTCCTTCAGGATGGATGAGATTTCCCCGAAGTTCGACATAACAAGTTTCCCCATGTCCTGGTACCTGTTCATGAGTGCGGTGAATTCTTCTATGCTCTTCATCTGGGATTCGATCCGTCTCTCCAGAGGGGACTCTTTCCTGACTTCATCCGGGTAATTGTCAAGATAATACCGATAGCCTTCCGACAGGTCATCAAATTCTTTGTCCGGTTTTTTCGGTATATGGAAGAGCAGGACAGGTGAAACCACCTCTTCGCCTGAATAATAGAATGCCCTGTTTTTCTCGCTCTCCCTGACAATGCCAATTATAGCTTCCAAAATGGTTGCGCTCTGTCCCTCAAGCAATCTGGATGGTGTCTCTTTCTCCACGCCTATCCTGTATGCAACCTCCTCGGCAATGTCTCCGCCAAGGTTCATCCTGGTTGCCAGTGTCTGGACAATAGATCCTTTGCTATCACCCAAAACCTTTTTCATTTCTTCCAAGGAGTAACTTAAAGGATCATTAAGGCCAGGTGGAACATATTTTTCACCCTTTATCAATTTCCTGTTCTTCCATTCACGCGGATTGAATACAAAGTCCATCAGTCCATTGTTCGTTACGATGAGATTGCCCTCACGGAAGAGTTCCAGTATTATCTCCTGGCCGGTATTGAGTTCTATCCTTACCACCCTGTCGAAATTGATCTGTTCTATCTTCACTATTCTTCGCTCCGAGAGACTTTTCCTGAGAATCATTGATACAGTCGAAGCCTCGTCGGGAGTTCTCGGGTCATAGAAAAAGATACCTCTTGATAGCGAGACCATCAGATTTCTTTTCTTCATGTCAGACCGGTAAATCTGGAATACAAATTCGTTTGAAGAGATCTGGTAGATCTTTTTTATGAATGAATTACCTATTTGATCGCCATATATGGAAATGAAAGCGTGGAAATCCAGTGAAGACTGTTTGAGTTTCATTACACCTAAGGCATGGCTGGATCGCATAACTATTTTCTGAAATTCATAACAGACCATATAGACGCAGCAGTTGTCCCCATGCGTTCATGGTAAACAGGCCGCTAACGATTTTAATGAAGATGAAATGCTGTCTTGATGCCTTTAAGGGACAATACTTTCCAGTCTGAAAAGCTTGAAATAGATTACTTTGTGTCGGACAACCCGAGCAGCAAGCGTAATGTATTCATCATACACAATGGTAGTACTGGATCTGCGGATCCGGGCAAATTCGAGATATTGCGGAAGGCCGAACAGGAAGACATTACCCTCATCCTGGCAATCTATAGATACGCTGGAAACGGAAGTATATCATTACAACAACTCGCGGAATCCGCATCGCAGATATGCTCCAGGGAGTCTGTTAAAACCCCCATTATGGTAGGGTCCGGACTGGCCGGGGCAGCTTCTGTGTATTGTGCAGCAGGTTCATCACCGTGGATCAGCGGCGCTATCGTCATTTCACCGGAAAGTGTTGAGGAAATTTATTCTGTCCTGTACAGGGTATCTGTTCCAGTATTGTATGCATATTCCCGAAGCGATGGCATTGAGGAGGAAAGAACGATGTTCAGGTACCACGACCTTACCGCTGGTTCCCGCTTGATAAAGCTGGGGGGCATAGCCAGTGACATTTACATTCGTCGTCCGTCACAATTTATTAGCCTTCTTGATGATTACATAGATCATGCCGGCACATAAATCCGTCGTGAATTTGCAAATCAGGTACGGTGACATGGATACACTTGGACATGCTAACAACGCTGTATACCTGACCTATTTTGAGCTTGGAAGAATAGATCTGCTGAAGAAGTACGACATGCTTAAAAATATAGATGAGATCAATTTCGTCATTGCCCGGGCTGAAATAGATTACCGCAGGGCCATAACTCTCTTTTCCATGCCTGTTCTGGAGACTTATATAACCAGGACCGGGAACACAAGCGTTACCTTTGAACACATAATCTATGAAAAAGATACAGGGGATGTATACTGCAACGGGAAGACCATTGCCGTTTTCCTCAAGGGTGGAAGGAAGGAAAAAGTCCCGGATGCCATAAGGTCAATATCTGATGATCAAGCCGGTGCCATGCTGTAGGGAAGCCAAATAAGCCACGCTGGTGTGAACGGTATCATGGCCCAGAGGGTGAAATGGATAACCATGTCGATGTAGATGTTCTTCCTCAGGAAGTAGATTGACCCGTAGATCAACCCGATTGAGAACATGTCGATCAGGAAAAATTCGGCAAAAATACCGGGGTAACCACCGGGAGAAGCTATCAGCACTGCAGAATAGAAGGACATATAAAGCAACGCTTGCAATATTACCGCAATTCCGCCCCGGGCAATCGGAGCAAGATAATTTATCATCACATACCTGAAGTTGATTTCCTCCAGGAGGACGGGTGCATACAGAACAACTTCAAGATATGATGTCCCTGCCCTGTACACTGCATATATGTAAAACCATGCCGAAATTGCTACAAAAAATATTATTATGTCCCTGGACAGCATTAGCTTGCTGAGATTTTCCCGCAAATTTCCGCGCAAGTAGATAAGTATGAACATGAATAGAGGGGTCAGGGCAAGATACAGGTAATACAGGAACGGAATCCCCAGCAGATAAGTACCAAAAAACAGGGAAAAAATGACCGCCTCAAAGGCTATAAATAATGCGTATCTAAACCACGGCTGCCGGATCATTGTCAACTCCATATGAGTTCAGGCTTACATTTGTTGCGATCCACATTACGGGGAGCGCGACTACCCATATCGCTATGCTCAGTGTCGCCTGCCCGGTCAGTCCTGCAAGTCCCTTCCACAGTACCAGGTCATCCACGATTGTCACGTAGAAAAGTACGATTGCAAACATGCTGAACATCATGGTTATGAACTCCATGTACACCTGCTTTCCCTTGGGCTGCATTGTTTCATAAACATAGCCTGTGATAATGCCCGATAGAACTGACGTCATTGTCATGAGGGCAAACCAGTAATAATAGCTGTAGGCGTGGACTGTGAAGGCCGGTATAAACCACGCGAACATCATTCCAAAGGACAATGCAGTCAACCCTACGAGAAGAGGGCGGGAAATACTGGAGAAGTGTATGATCCTTGAAATTATCAGTGCCAGGACAATACCCTCAATGAACATGACCATGTCGATGGAGACAAAGAAAAAAAGATTCTTGACAAGTCCCAGGTATATGCCAAAAGTCTCGATGAATGGAACGGAGATCAGGAATATAGTGGAAATCAGGTACGCCAACACATTTCGGTGAAAAAGTTTTCCGATGCGAATGAGCCTTATTCTCCTGCCTCGTATATAGAAAAAAAAGAGGAAAGTGTTTGTGAGGGCCAGAAGCACCATGCTCTCAAGTATAAGAGGAATTATAGCTACGCTGAGGAGCAATGTGACTGCTGTCGGAAAGGCTGCGGTTATGCCTTCGCACTGGCAGCTGAGGATTGATAGCGCACCGGTGAGAGAGCCGCTCACACTGCTTCCTGCAGCATTATTCCTTACGTGCCTGAAAATTAGTGTATAGTTTTCTGTAAGGATGGATGCAAGTCCCGTGAAGAGGAGTAGAGCCTGGTAGCTCAGGGTAAGTACAAAGAGGCGGGTATATGCAACCAAAGCTCCGGCAAAAAAGGGAGGTACGCCTGCAGGGCTCTCATCATCGTATATGGAACCCACGTAAACTGGAGGCGAAAGAGTAGGAGAGAAATAGAATCTCATAAGGCCGGAAAGGTAGAACATTATAAATACCACTGAATAGAATACCGCCAGTTTATAAACAGAGATTTTCCCGGAATAGAAATGCCTGGCAAAGATGTAGCCATTGATCGTCAGCGAAATTAGGGGAAAGATAATGATGTTGGGAACCCAGATCGCAGAGATGAGAAAGAACACATAATATGATACCACAACGAGTGAGAGGTAAAATTGCAGTGTTCTTATTCCATGGTTATCGATTGACAGGATGAATGGTAGAATTATAGCTGGCAGGAATATTACGATAGATTCAACCATTACGGAACTCTCGTAGAAGATGGCCTTTGAGAGTAACCCGAATTCAAGGAAAGTGACGGTGGAAACAAGTGAAAGAATTGAAAGGGCAAGTACATCGCTTCGTGTCTTCATATGAAAGCAATCCAGATAGCTATAAGCAACGCCAGCAGATAGAAATTGGACGCATGAAAGGCTTTCTTGAAACCCTCAAGGGAATAGTTCCTTGCCATTGACGATGCCACGAAATAAAGCATTATCGTGTCCATTGCAGCTGCTATGGGAATATAGAAAAAGCCAAGATGAATTGATGGTACGAACAACGGAATCATCGAATATGCGATAAGTATGATTGTATTTGCAAGTATCCATTGCGCGCCCTTCCTTATGCCAACGACTGCAGGAAGCATAGGGACACCTGCCGCCCTATAATCTTCAGTATTACCTGCTGCTAGGCTCCAGAAATGTGTAGGAGTCCACATGAATACCAGGAATGCCACGAAAAGTGAGGTAAGTGATACGGATCCAGTTTCCGCAGCCCAACCTGCCAGTGCAGGAAAACTACCGGCAATGCCGCCTATTACTATGTTCCATGTTGTCCTTCGCTTGAGAATGATGGTATAGAGAAAGACATAGCTCAGGAAACCTGCAAGGATGAAAACCATTGTAATTAAATTGAGGAAAATGAATGCCACAGGCATTGAAACGAGTAGCATCAATGCAGCAAGAACTGAATAAAATTTCCTGTTTCCTGCGTTAATTATGGCACTGCGCGATGATGTTCGTTTCATCTTGCCATCTATGTCAACGTCATAAATGTTGTTGAACAGGGAAGCGGACATAGAGGCTAACGTACCCGAAATGAGAAGAGGTATCAGCAAAATAAGGTGGGCTCTGGCAAGAGGAGCTACAAGGAAACCAGTGACCGCAACAACGTCTATCAGTATTGTTATTTCGGCCTTGGTGATTTTCATGAAATTATTTACGCTCATCCAGCCACCATGTGAACCTTCATTTCCATCGTGAATTTAACTTTGCTGACTTTCAGGCGTTATCACCTTATCCGGATAATATATTGAGCGGACGAATCTTTAAGCTGAAGTCACAAGTCATTGCTGCTACACTCAAAGCCTCATCCATGCGGCCATCTGCTCCACAGGAGTCCAGCTGATTACGGGTTCATCAGCAAGGCATGGGCAATTCTTCAGGTTGAGAGGGATATGAGTTATGGTGGCAAACACATTCTGCATAACGGCTGCATGGCTTAAGGCTGCATGGGTCGCAGGTAAATGGATACCCAAGGGTGCCAGCTCAGTGCTTTTTACCACGTTGTTGCTGATGGATGTTGAATTTGCAGGCAACACATTTATCGTGCCAACCATGGTAGTTGGGTGAACCTGACACCAGTAAGTATAAACTCCAGGCGTCTGGGCGTACCACTCACCCGTGTACTTCGATCCCGGAATAGGGTTTATGGCCCCGATGACAGAATAATATGCGGCAAGGTTTTCGCTGGTTCCCTTCGCTATGTAAAGATTGTGAGGCAGGGAGTCGGTTTCAATAACTGTAAATGTCACAACTGTTCCCACTGTGTAATTGAGGGTAGGATTCACCGGGAGACCAGGGTTTCCGTATTGTGTAGGAGTGTCCCAGCCAGCTGCGTTAGCATAGAGTGTAGTGCTATTTGTGTATGCCGGATTTGGAGGGATGACCTGCGAAAGCACTGAAGTCGGTTGCGGGCTTATGACGAATCCGACCGCAACGGCAATAGACAGAACAACAATAACTGCGAAAGCTACACCGCCCTTACTTCCATCCATATTACCTGCCTCCTGAAACAGCGCTGCCGGACGGTTCCGGGAAATCCGGTTCAAGAATATTTGAAGTGTCGGTAGATGGGGCCTTGAGCCAGCTGCTTGCGATGTTGTAAAGGAATATCAGCTGTCCAATCCCTATAATCAGTCCTCCAAGGATTGCCGTGTCCTGGAAAGGCTGGAAGAATGGGAAGTATCCATCAACTGCCCTGGGCATACCAAGAAATCCTCCGGTGGTCCACGCGACTGACATAAGGAATGATCCGATTGCGGTAAGCGCAAAATGCCATCCGGCAAGCCTCTCATTGTATTTTCTCCCCCTGGTGAAGGTTGGAAACAGCACGTAAAAGGCGGCGAATGCTACTCCGGTTGTCACTCCAAGGAATATGAAATGGAAATGTCCGGTAACCCAGTAAGTCCCATGAACTAACTCGTTGACTCCAACATTGCTCTGCATAACTCCGGTGATACCACCAATTATGAAATCTATTATCCCGTTTATAATGAAAAGCATCGGCGTAGTCATTCTTATCCGTGGGGCAGTCCACATAGTTGCTATGTAATTGAATACCGTAATTGCGGAGGGTATTACTATGAAGAAAGATGCGGTGCTGAAAAACAGATCCCACGCAACACCTAATCCGGAGTTCATGAGATGATGTCCCCAGACGAGCATGCTCAGGACAAGAAGCAGCCCAAGGCCAAAGACTGCGGAACTGTAGCTGTACACCTTGTTGCCCGTGAATGTGGGCATCATTTCATATATGAGACCAAAAAATGGGATGACGGGGATATAGACTATTGGATGTCCCCAGAACCAGAAAAGAATTGTAAACAGGAGCACGTTCCCGGAGGATGCTGTGAAGAATATGGGGTTGAAGAAATCATAGAACAGCATACCCAGTGCTATCATAACAGGTCCTGCAGAAAGCACGGCGAGTATCATGGTAAAGAGGACGGACCATGCGTAAATGGACATGTTTCCAAGCTTTACAGACTCTGACCTGTCCATGAGTATCATGCGTATTACAACAATACATATGATCATTATGGCAACAAAGATCATTTCCAGACCTATGATGGCAAGCCAATTATCAGCTCCAGCTCCGCTGAGCGTACCCTGCAGTGCTAGAGGTGGATAGAAATACCAGCGTGTGGAAGATCTGGAGAGAACTATGAATATTCCACCCAGAAGCCATATCCAGTATGCAAAGGAAGAATAGCTGCCCATGTTGTCCCGCCTGACTTTTATGGCAGTTGGCAGGAGATAATAGGCCAGGCCAACAGTGATTCCCATGGCCCACATGTATAGCATCAATGTTGCATGCTGTGTCAGCACTATGTCGTACTGATCCGGGCTGAGGACAGATGGAGTGGGGACTGTAAGGCTCACCCTGAGGAGTATCCCGAAAGCGCCAGCTATAAAGAAGAAGAGCAAGCTTGTGAAAATAAACCTGAGTCCTATGCTTTTAGAGTCATTGTACAGGAAGATTGACCAGTCCGCAAACCTCTGCTTTGTCTTCAGCTGATCCCGGGCGTATGAGGCTGGGTCGATGTAGTCGTGGCTCTCAGCATCCTCCGCCAGGGCATCTCTTCTGGAACTATATAAATAGTAAATGAAAAACGCCACGACTCCTACAAGGGACATGGCGATGGAATATTCGAGAAGCGTAACGTAGAGTGCCATCAGTTCACCACCGTCATATATCCCCGCATTGTGTAGTGGTATTCACCGCAGTATTCAACGCACACGAAATAATACGACCCAACATGCGTAGGAGTGAACTGTATTTCATTAGTCTGCCCCGGCACTGCGTAAGATTGCAACCCCATCTGCGGTATGAGAAGCGAATGAATCACAGCAGTGGAACCAGGGTTGGGCTCCGACGTTATTACCAGAGTATAGGTATGGTTTACCTGTACGGTGAAAGCATCATAGGTAGTGTTCCCCGTGTAGTTTGTGAACGCCCAGTCCCACTGTCTTCCAACAACGTCTATGACGTATGGCCCAGTGGGTATTTTACCAGTATCTGCCTGCGCGATCTCAGCTGACTGATTGTCCACAAGCATGATATTCCAGACCATGGAAACAGCGAGGACTGCTATAACTCCCAGTATCCACATAAGTTCTACCTTTGTCTTCTTATTCATCGAAAATCCTCCCAGTCATGTGATCGATCCGCTTTCTTAAAAACAGGATAAAGCAGCAAGAGTATTGTGAAGGCCCCGCTGGCAATACCCGTCGCCATATATGGCGCGGCAATTGTTGCTGTCTGCGAGCCCGGATTGCCACCGAAAAATGATGTGAAAGCATATGCTAGAAGTAGATCGCTGATTATGCCTATCACAACAGAGACGATGAAGAAAATGAGAATTTTAGAAACTTTCTCATCCATGGGATTGTGATACACCTACTTTATTTAAGTTTTTTCGATTCAGCAACTTTCAGATCGCTCGTGGAAGCTGATTTTAACTACGTTCACATATAATAAACATAGAATATAATGGAAATCAAGAGCGTCCAGCTATCAAAATGTTGTTATTTTTATCTTAACCCTGTTTCTCAGCAAATATGCAAAGTTTCCAAGAAACCGTTCGAAATAGTTTAATCTACTATTAATTATTCTGGATTTGTGCAAAATACCATAGCTGTTCTTTCCACCGCGGCAGTCATGACAACCATAATTTCATTTTTCATAGTTTACATTGCCAGAAACAAGGAAAAATTCTCTTTCAAAAACGTTGTTGTTGCCTCCCTGGTTCTGACAATGATGGCAAGCATGCTTAATTCGCTCACCTACCTCATAGACACGCCGTCTGGATTTCTCAATACAATAATTGCTGTGAATTTCTCTATGGTATCAATGGCAATAGCCATAATTGCAATATTCTGGAGCGCTGTTTTCGGGAAATACAGCGGGGTATCTGGAAGAATTTCCACGATGTTTTCACTCCTGCTGGTCTGGAATGAGATTTCAATGGGTATCTTTCTTTATTCTCTTGCCTTCCCCGGTTTTCTCGGCCGTTTCAATGGCACCTTGCCTGGTGCATTTGAGAACATGTTTGGCGTGAGCCTGAACTATTATCTTTTCATCATACCCATGTTACTTGAAATGCTTTCCGTGACATACTTCATCAAGCATTCCAGGTTTGTAAATTCCATACTACTATCAATATTTACCATGTCCTTGTTCTCACCCACACTGGATGGTAATTCTGAATTTGTTTGGATAGGATCAACAATCACTGTTGGGGTCATGTTAATTTTCATGATTTATTTCTATGAACTGCTTTCCAGGCGCAAGACTTCCATGAAACTGACTGAAATGAAAACACTCTCCTGGCTTTTCCTTATTTTCCTGTTCATGATGGCCGGTGAATTTGCTGGTAGCCTCGATTACACACCATTTGGGCTTGGTTGGTTTATCTATGGTATTTCGATGACTGCAGGAATGTTCCTCTACTTCAATGTGACTTTCAAATATGATGACTCGGGAGAAAAGCGGGTGGGATGGGTGAAACACCCACGCCTCATGTTCTGGATCCTGTCTTCATCGTTCGTATCAGAGATTCTTGCTGCCGGGGCCATTATCTCGCTATTTTTCATCAGTCACTCAACCGGCGTTTCTCCACTAGTAGAATTTTCAAATGCACTTGGAGGGGTAAAAGTCTTCACTCCTGTGTCTGAGATGGTTGACATCGTATACCTGATAGGGGCGATTGCAAACAATCCAATTTTCCTGATAATAATGGGAATTGAGATGGGGACACTGGTTGTTATAAGGATTACAAAAATTACCTGGAAGGAGAAAAGGGTCAATCTTTCCCTGGCACTTGCAGCATTCGCCCTTTATACAATCATTGGGCCAAACTTCGTGGAAAGGGGGTTTTACGATCATCTTCCCCTGTGGGCCAATGTCGGTGCGCTTTCCCCACTGTACCCGTATTTCATAATCCCGGTAATCGCAAGCTACGCCATATATGCAATCCTTGCTCTGCTATTCGGCAGAAGAAGCTATTGCAGTACTCTGTGCCCTTCCGCTGTTATGTATGGGGGGACTCTCGGGCAGGAGATGATAAGCTACAACTACGAATCGAAGATAAGCAGGAACAACCTTGGGAGCAAGTTCAAGAAGAAAATATTCCCGCTGATATCCGGATCCTGGATAATTCTTGCCATCGTTTCAGTCATTTCGTTCTATTATTCAAGAAGCGGTAATCCTGGACTGTCGATTTATGGCATAGACGCCTCAGTCTTCTTTTCCTTTTTCACCTGGAATTTCCTCTGGTACATCTTCTTTATTTCCATTCCCTTCGTTGGAATGAGCCCTTGCAGGAGATATGGCTGGTGCACAACCGGAACATTTGTGGGATTTTTCAGTAAAATTGGACTGTTCAAGCTGAAAGTCAATAATCCGCAGACCTGCGTTACATGCAAAACAAAGGATTGTGTCAAGGCATGTGAGGTTGGGCTGGCCGATCTGCCAGGCCAGTTTATCAGCAAAGGTTTTTTCAAAAGTTCGAAATGTGTCGGCTCGGGATCATGCATTCAGGCCTGTCCCTATGATAATATCTTTTTTTATGACATCCGGAATTATTTAAAAGAAAAAATAAAGTAAAATGTTCAGTCCATATCTCTTGTTGCAACCTTCAGTTTTTCCTTCTTCTTGGGCTGGTCTATCTCTTCAAAATTATCCTGCAGCTTTTCCAGAACCTTTGGGAGTGTAGTGTATTCCATGTCCTCGTCCGGAAGCCTGTGCGGTTCAAAGGGACCCATTCTTCTCATATAATCCACAATGTTCACGGCTGTCTTTCTTGCACCATCGAATGCAGGATCGTCAAACATGTCTACCGGACCCGCAAGAAGCCCGTCCTTCAATACGAACCCGAGGGCAACTACTCTTGGAGGGCCGTCAAACCTTGTCATCTTTGCATCCTTCATGCCAACCGGCATAAGTGGTCCGTTGAATGATCCCCTCATCCATCCTGAAACGAGGAAGGGATAGGAGAATGCCTCAAGTGACTCGCCTGCAGCCGGAAGTCCGGACTGAAGCCTGACAATGCCGGCAGGATCGTCCTTTCCCACATACTCGCCTGCAATGAATGATAACTTATCAGTAGATATCACTGCAACGTTTTCATCCGGGAGTTTTTCGTGTGTTGGTTTTGTGTATACTCTCTTTATAACGTATTTGCTCTTTGATCCTATCATGGCAAGCAGGTCGTATACATTCTCGGGTGTGGATAAGAAGAGGCGCTTTGCTTTCATTATATCCCATACCTCGAAAATGAACCCCTCGTGCATATTCGGATCTATTACAAGTCCCGGTGTGTTGAAGGGATCGGCAAACATCTTGTAAATTGGGAAGTTAAATGCTCCCGGCTCTGTCTTGTCCATCATGTAAACGATGAAGGGCTCTGATTTTCTTGGTGTGATCTCCATCTCTGCAACCCCTGGGCCCATGCCTTTTATGTTTCCGGAAAATGCGTCCTTCAAGAGGTCCTGACCCGCGCCATATAAGCCAACCTTCTTAGCAACAGCGGTGCCGGCCTTGAATGCTTCCCAGGCGATGCCATGCACTTCTGAATTGTCTATCCCGAGGGTATGTATCATTGTAATCTGTATGTCGTCACCGACATGGGAGATTCGATAATCAGAAAGAATCCCCTTACTGTGATCCTTTACGTAGTTTTCGACCGCTTCTACTACAGGCCCGTATACGCTTGAATGACCGGGCAAACTTCCTATATCAGCCTTGATGTGGGAAATAGTTGTTTTCATGATATCAAGTAATTATGGAAATGATTGTTAAAAACTTTACCTATATGATGAGTATACAAATTCTGGATTTCTTCTGGTCCAAAAAACTATAATAGTATTGACTAAATCAGCCTAAAATGATTTCTGGGCTAGAGATCGCCGTTTTCCTTGTTTTTGCATGGATAGTTATAATTCTATACCTGAAGGAGAGAATAGGCAGGACAAAACACTTCTCAACGCTGGGCCCCGCCTTGATGATTAAGACAACAAAGAACAGGGGCGTTCTCGACAGGGTGGCCAAGCGTTTCCCCGGCTTGCTTTTCGGAAAACTGTCGGTAGTGCTATCATTCATAACACTTGTTTTCGCCCTTTTTTTCATAGTTTATGAGACTGTGCTTATTTCATCAGTAAGGATAGTTTCTGCTCCTTCACCTGCCCTTTATCTTGCACTTCCGGGAATCAACCCGGCAATTCCCATAGTATACGGCGGAATTGCGCTTGTGGTATCCGTAGTGGTACACGAGTTCATGCATGGTGTTGTAGCTCGCAGGCAGAACATGAAGGTCAACTCAGTTGGTGCCCTGATATTCGTGGTGCCCTTGGGAGCATTCGTCGAGCCCGATGAAAAGGAAATGATCAACGCGGATCCGGTTGTGAGAAGAAGAATAGTCGCGGCTGGTCCAGGGATCAACATTGTTATTGCAATGATTTCAATCCTTATACTGATCTTCCTTCTGATGCCCTCTGCGCATGTTGTGAGCAACGGAATGTACGTAGAGCAGATATCGCCCATGACTGTTGTAAACAACACAAATGTTCCTACCGGCAGCCTCCTGACCTCGTATGGTACCTACACTGGAAACGCTGTGAACAATCTTACCACACAATCGACAATAAATCCGGGCGCATTGGAAAATGCCTCTTTCATATATAACGGGAATAGGGAAGTAACAAAGATGAGGGCAGGAGTTGACATTGTGAACACAATTCCAGGCTACCCTGCAGCGAATTATACCGATCTGACCGGCTCCATAATACTGAGCATAAACAACAAGTCAGTTTACAATCAGAATGAACTCTCAAGTATACTTGACAATATAACACCTCATAGCAAAGTCACTCTTTCAGTACTGTATTTCAATAAGACCACACAGCATGACACGCCAGGCACATTTAGCATGACTTCGGTTTCCAAATATTCATACTATCAGAGCAACGATCCATCAGGAAACAGCAACTCTTACAAAAATCAGAGCTTTATTGGGATAGAGACAACCTATCTAGGCATATCTGGAGCGCCTATCAGCGATGTGGCCAGTTCAATATTTGGCGGAACAATCCTCACGGGAGGCCTCGCCGGGTCAATTTATGCCATTGCGCTTCCCTTTCTTGGACTTTCCCCCGTTCCAGTTTACCTGCAGACCTTATTTGTTACGCCTTTCCTGCCGACACTGTTCTGGGGGATCGTGAATATGACATATTGGTTTTTCTGGATAAATTTCCTGCTTGGTCTCTCCAATATCCTCCCAATTTCTGTGTTTGATGGCAGCCAATTTCTCAGGGACACTCTGACGATATGGGGGAGAAGGAAGAGGCTGGGATTCCTGAGAAACGAGAGGAATGTGAGAATGATAATCAACACCATGAGTTTCATTATAATTATGATTCTGGTCTACGAAATAGTGTTGCCATACTTGAGGTGAATCCATGGATTTTGAATGTATTTATGTTCCGGGATGAACCTTTTTTTGGGAAAGTGCCTGAAACTAAGGATTTCGGGATACAAAATCATTTATATTTAGATTTGGGATAGTTTTGGCATGGCAGATGATGCTATACTTGAAGAGTTGAGAAAAATAAGGACGCTGCTTGAGCCCAAACCGTCCCCCCCTAAAACTCCTCCAAAGAACTTTCTGGGGGAGTTCAAGGACTTCCTCTCGCAATACAAGGTAATGGGAATGGCTGTAGCTTTTATTCTTGGCCTTTATCTAGGAACCTTGGTCCAGGCGCTGGTAACTGATCTCCTCATGCCAATAATACAGTATGCGACGCCTCCTGGCGTGGTCTGGCAGGACATATCACTCGGTCCGTTCCTTGTGGGCCAATTTTTGGGAGCACTGATAACATTCCTGCTTGTGGTCGTCGTGATCTTTCTCATAGTGAAGGTTTCTGAAAGGGCCAATGTAAAGTGACCCTCCTCCCTTTTTGACAGCTCTTTTTTTATCACGGAAAATAAAAAAATCCTTATACAGTTTCACAATTGACTCGCGCTACAATTATTGTGGATATAATAATAACGGGTCGAAAGAAATGGCGTTTCCTGAAGCAGTTGAGAGAAGACTTAACAAGAAAATTTGTATGAGATGCAACGCAAGAAATTCACCGAGAGCTGAAAGATGCAGAAAGTGCGGCTATACTGGCCTGAGAATGAAAGCGAAGGAGAGGAGAGGTGGACAGTAAGTCCATTTTAACAGAATCTGATAAACCACGCGTTGCGATCCTCCGGATGGAGGGTACGAACAACGAGGAAGAAGCATTTTATTCCTTTCGGCGTAGTTGTGCTGATCCGGAATACGTCCATATAAACGAAATAAGCCGCGGGCAGATTGATCTCGAAGATTTTTCGGCCATATTTATACCCGGAGGGTTCTCCGCGGGAGACTACGTGAGAGCTGGAGCGATATTCGCTGCCAGATTGAGGTTTTCCGTGATGGATAAGCTTGTACGCTTTATTAACAGTGAAAAACCTGTAATAGGAATATGCAATGGATTCCAGGTACTGGCAGAACTGGGATTAATACCAGATATCGACGGCAGGCAGGATAGGGTCGTGACACTTGCACCTAACACCTCGAGCAGGTTCGAATGCAGATATGTGTATATCAGGATGACCTCCAGGAACAGGATCTTTAGCGCCAGGTTCTCCAACGGAAGGCCGAGGCAGGTACCGGTGGCGCACGCAGAGGGCAGGGTGGTGGCTTCGGACATGAGGATCATTGATGCTATAGATGAGAGCGGACAGATACTCTTTCGCTATTCCAATCCCGACGGAACGGGGTGTGAATATCCATGGAATCCTAACGGATCCGTGAAGGATATTGCTGCAATAACAAACACTATAGGTAACGTGGTTGGCCTGATGCCCCATCCAGAGCGCGTTTACTATAATTTCCAGATGATGGGGAATGAGAAAAGCGATCCAAATGGGACCGGCAAGGACTTCTTTGATTCTGTCGTTGACTACATTGCAAGGAAGTAAGCCCGATATTTACCTCAGAATATGGGTCTTCATGAATTCTGAAGTTCTATCCTTGAAAACCTCAAGGGTAGAGTCGTTGACAAGCATATAATCCGCCAGAGCTATGAGATTCCCTAGCCCCCACGATAGCTCCCTGTTATCCCGATCCAGCAGTTCGGCCTCAGACTTTATGTCGTCTGGACGATTTCTTTTCATTATCCTGCTCAGCCTGTCTCTCCTGTTGGCGAATATGGCAACTACTGAGAGCGTTGAGAATTTTTTCTGGAAGTATTCCAGTTCCTCGTAGTTGCGCAAACCGTCTATGATGGTGTTCTCGTTGTCTTCTATATACAGGCATGTTCGCTGGGCCCAGATGTGCATGCCATGTTTTTCCCGCTCTTTTGATGCGAAAGCTCCGACTTCGTGGTCCCTGAGTTCAATGCCGTTCTCAACAGCGTATTTCCTCACCGTATTGCCCATGTGAACGTCCTTGAACCCAAAATAGTTTGCCACGCTGATGAACTCGTCCTTTCCTGCTCCGGGCATACCTGTTACCAGAATCATAGTCTCACTGTCCAAACATGAAGCCCATTCCGCTTTCTGCCTCGTCCTCTTCGTTCTTAATCTGCTTATAAATACTTTCGGAATTTTTGACCTCCTCAAGCCCTTCTGGTTTAAGTTCGGCTATCCTGGAAAAAACGTCAGGCAATCCTTCGATAATGATGTAAAGGGAGTCGTCCTTTCCTCCATAATTTTCAGCATTTTTGTATATTATCGTCTGTCTGCCTACGATGTCATCTGCAAGAAGTGAATCAAGCGTCTTTCGCTTTTCCTTCTTAAGAGAATATATCTTGTACATTTCAAAGTGTAATACCAGGATTTAATTAAAATGTTGCAAGACTTTCATTGAAAGGTGCACGTATTATATGGAGATGCGTAATTTCAAGTTTACCCAATCAGCTTCATATCTCACTTCTAAGAAAGATATTAGAATGAGATTGAAATCCCTGTAGCAATGTCGAACATAGACCTAAACCTCTCGATTGGTGGACCCCAAGGAGGAGGTATAGACACATCTTCAAACTTGATAAGCAG